>NZ_KV811637.1:0-348 GCF_001813175.1 Corynebacterium sp. HMSC069E04
ATCGGGTGGAGATACATCTTAACCAGAATGGTTGACTAACATTTTTTAAAAGTACGTGGTGCATTGTTGGGTGTCTGGGGCATTGTTCCCTGGTTGTTTAACCCACATGAGCTTGATGGTCGGAGTGCTTAATGTTCTGGTTGTTGGTTTGTGTGGGGTGTTGTGTGAGAACTGTATAGTGGACGCGAGCATTAAACCATGTGCTTGCTGCTGATACGTGCTTTGTGCGTGTGTTGGTGGTGGGTTGTGGTTTGTGTGATTTCTTTGTTCTTTTGTGTTTTGTGTGTTCACACCAGCATTGTCTTCTGCTGCTTTTGTGGTGGTTGCCTTGTTGGTTGTGTGTTCGTT
>NZ_KV811638.1:0-439 GCF_001813175.1 Corynebacterium sp. HMSC069E04
TGCCTAGGAACAAAACTCGGGGCACTTCACACTAAAGTACCCAGAGGTACTATGCAGTTGGTATGGACTGCGGAAGCTGCATTGACTGTCAGTAGCGCGAATACGAGGAGTGAAACATGGTAAATAATTGGAGCATAGCGTCTTTTGCCCATTACATGAATTCGCTTTTAAAGCGGTATTTTGCTCAAGAAAACCTCATTTCTTCCGGAGCTGTCGAGCTACGGGCAGCTTGGAGAACGGCTCAGTACGTCTACTGCGTATTCTCAGTAATGAAGCGTCCTGTTACTTGGGGGTCTGTACTTTCAGGTCTGTACTTTTAGCATTTTCGGGTCTGTGCTTGTAGGCTGTGTGCGAAAACGACGACGAAACCCGTCACCGTTGAGTGGTTGCTCAAAGGTGACGGGCTTGGTGTATTGAGTTGTCTATTTGTTGTTTGGTG
>NZ_KV811639.1:0-354 GCF_001813175.1 Corynebacterium sp. HMSC069E04
TGAGGTAGGAACTAAACCCAGGACGCTTCATTTCGCCGGAAAAAAATATAGAGCACTGAGGGCCAGAGGAATAAAAGAAATTCAATCATATTTCTTTTCCTTTACCGTGAATGGGCGAAACGACGTTGCCATAAAGTTCTCCCGACTTCAATTGTAGGATTCGCATGCGAGGACAACGGCCCAACAGCGGTGGGGTAACTCATACCGCTCTGGGCGCTAAGAGCTAAGAGCCGACTTCGGCGCTAGCACGGCTATTGGTTGGTAGTGAGGCGGAAACCGTGAAAAAGGACCGTTGAAGCGGTGGTGCTTCAACGGTCTCTTATTGTTGTATTGAGTTGTTTGTTTTGTTTGGTG
>NZ_KV811640.1:0-90990 GCF_001813175.1 Corynebacterium sp. HMSC069E04
GAAGCGGAACTAAACCCAGGACGCTTCAAACGGGGACTTATTCGACGCAGTACCGCCGGATACCTAAACCCCAATCCCAAACACACGCTGAAGCGGAAGCCACCAGGTGGCTCCCGCGACATCGGCGATCCCACAGAGCTGCACGCGCACACGGTGCGGCTGGGA
Source organism: Corynebacterium sp. HMSC069E04 (assembly GCF_001813175.1). NCBI lineage: Bacteria > Bacillati > Actinomycetota > Actinomycetes > Mycobacteriales > Corynebacteriaceae > Corynebacterium > Corynebacterium sp. HMSC069E04. The sequence continues at coordinate 166 of NZ_KV811640.1, forward strand.
TTAGTCCGTGAAGACCTGAATCTGCTCAGTCTCCGGGTTGTAGACAATGGATCCGCCCTGGAACTGAACGCGGACTTCCTTGCCGAGGCCGGTGGGGACTTCGTCGGACGTCGGCAAGCCGAGCGTTGCCGAGTTGTTGCCGGAGGCCCATTCCTTTGCGATGCGTCCCACCAGCGCGTGCGTACCGGTGTCTTCGGAACTGAGCACGATGCCGTTTTGGAAGAGCTGGTAGATGATGCCTGCCGACTCATCCGGACCGCCAACTGCCAGACCAAGTGCTGGGCCGAAGGTATTGAGAACTGCCGTCCACGTTTGCTTCAGGCCTTCGTTCTTGCTCAGGGCCAACACCTTGGTCACGATGCCCGGGATCTGCTCCAGCGGCAGCCCATTGACCGTCTTATCCGTGTCAATCTGCTGGTCCGAGCGGGCATACATGATGGCGAAGAGCGTGCCAGCCAGGCCGACTAGTGCGGTGATGGTGCTCATCGGGATTTCAGTATCGCCCAGCGAGGACGTTGCCTCCTGTGCCGGGGCAGCCGGTGCGGGAGCAGACGGCGCGTTTCCGTTCGGCGTGGAGCCAGAGGAGTCTGGGGTAGAGGTATTTCCGCTGCCCCAGTCTGTCGACGTCGAACCAGATGCGCCCGACTTAATGGCGAGGTACTTCTTGTGCGCTGCCTGGCGGATAGTCGGCCACTGGGCAATGGTGTATTTACCCGGGCAGGCAGTGAAATGAACGTCGCTGTGACCGAAAAGGCCATAAACCGGGGCAGAGGCGCCTGCTGGGTAGCGCGAACCACCGAAGCCTTCCGAGCGAAGGGAGACGCGGGAGGTCGGATCGACACCGGAAATGGCGCCCTTCCAGCCGGCGAGGTCGGTGACAGATTCCAAGAGGGCTTCCGTCGGCTGCGCAGTCTCGTAGTTGCCGATCATGGAGATACCCCACGTGTTCTTGTTAAAACCGCCGATGTGCGCACCCTGCACAGCTTTAGCGAGACCGCCGTAGCGGCCCTCGTAGATGGTGCCGTACTTATCCACCAGCGCGTTGTATCCGATATCGCACCATCCCAGGTTCTGCGCATGGTACTTGTACGCGGCGCGCACCTGCGCGGCTGCCTGCGCGCGGGTGTAGTTATTGGAGCCCGCGGTGTGGTGCAGCGCAATGGCCTCCACACCATCATCATAGGTGGGACTCGAGCAGCGGATGCTCTCATCCGCGCCCCAGCCGGCGCGCGAAACCACGCGCGGCATGCCATCGGTCTCAGCGGTTGGCTCGATGACCTCGCCCTCCTGGGCGTTGCCGTCCATGAAGACCGCCTCGAGGCCTTCCACGTCGCTATTGGCGGGAAGCTCTTCGGCCTCAGCGACGGGGGCGATGTCGCCGACGTTGAAGGAGGCGTCGTCAAGCGCGGCGTCCTCAACGGGGGTCTCGGTGAACTCTTCGTCCAGATTCGACCCGGTTACCAGATCCACATTGTTGATGGAGACCTGCACGTCGTTGGTATCGCCCACGAAGATGAGCTCGGTGCCGTTCGTGGCGTTCGGATCATCGTTGTTGTAGGACATTGAGTCCATGTCGTACCACTCGGACCAGGACCCGTCTGGCTGCTTGGCGCGGACGAAGGCAGCGACATCGCGCGCGCCCTTCCAAGTCACGGCAAAAGAGGAGAAGGTCTCATCGCGGTGGAATTGCTTGACCGCGCGCGGGCCTTCGCCCTCGCCCTGGCCGGCGATGGCCGGGTCATCCACCACGACCGTTTCGCCAGAACCGAAGGACTCGGAGGCCGAACTTACTTCGATGGGCCCGCTGCCCGCTTCCTGGGTGTGGATAAGGGTTTGGCCGCCCACGGCTGCGGCAGCAACCACAGCGATCGAGGTGACCGTGGCGATAATCGGCGTGGACCACGTCGATTTCGCGGGAACAAGACGACGTTTGAGGTGCACTGTTACTCCCTAGGATGGTGTGCGCCACAAGGTTAAAAGGAGCGCAAAAAGTTAACTAACGGGACAGATGTTACGTCAGGTGTTGGAGTGGAAGAAGGTGTGACACGCGAGTTTTCTCGCTTGGGTGTCACCCGCCGTTCTGTGCGTGTTACTGCTTTAAGCTGATGGCCATGACTGCATATGACCTCATCGTTGTTGGATCCGGATTCTTTGGCCTGACCGTGGCCGAGCGCGCAGCCTCCCAGCTGGGCAAGAAAGTGCTCATCGTCGAGCGCCGCGAGCACCTTGGCGGTAACGCCTACTCGGAGGCCGAGCCGGAGACCGGCATCGAGGTTCACAAGTACGGCGCGCACCTCTTCCACACCTCGAATAAGCGCGTGTGGGAGTACTGCAACCAGTTCACCGATTTCACCGATTACCAGCACCGCGTCTTCGCCATGCACGATGGCACGGCCTACCAGTTCCCCATGGGCTTGGGCCTGATTAACCAGTTCTTCGGCCGCTACTACTCGCCGGATGAGGCGCGCCAGCTCATCAAGGAGCAGGCTGGTGAGTTTGCCGTGGATGAGGCGAAGAACCTGGAGGAGAAGGCCATCGCGCTCATTGGCCGCCCGCTCTACGAGGCCTTCATTCGCGATTACACCGCAAAGCAGTGGCAGACCGACCCGAAGGAGCTGCCGGCCGGCAATATCACGCGCCTGCCGGTGCGCTACACCTTCAACAACCGCTACTTCAACGACACCTACGAGGGCCTGCCCGTCGACGGCTACGCAGCCTGGCTGGAGAAGATGGCGGAGCACGAGCTTATCGACGTCCGTCTCAACACCGACTGGTTCGACGTGCACGAGGAGGTGCGAGAGGCGTCGCCAAGCGCGCCGGTGGTCTACACCGGCCCACTGGATCGCTACTTCGACTTCGCCGAGGGCGAGCTGGGCTGGCGCACGCTGGACTTCGACCTGGAGGTGCTGGAGACCGGTGACTTCCAGGGCACCCCGGTGATGAACTACAACGATGCGGACGTGGACTACACCCGCATCCACGAGTTCCGCCACTTCCATCCGGAGCGCGCCGATAAGTACCCCAAGGGCAAGACGGTGATTATGAAGGAGTACTCGCGCTTTGCCGAGAAGGGCGATGAGCCGTACTACCCGATTAACACCCCGGAGGACCGCTCCAAGCTGGAGGCCTACCGCAAGCTCGCCGCCGCTGAGGCCCGCGAGAACCAGGTTCTTTTTGGTGGCCGCCTGGGCACCTACCAGTACCTGGACATGCACATGGCCATCGCGTCCGCGCTGAGCATGTTCGATAACAAGCTGGCCCCGTTCTGGAATGAGGGCAAGGCCCTGGAGCAGGAGCGCGGCCACTAAGCCGCGTGCGGCCTGTACGGGTTAGTCCCCGTGGCGCGCTATGCTGAGACACCTCGATGGAAGGAGGTGACGGCATGGCCCAGCGCAAGAAGAAGCGTGCAGACCGCAGCATGTGGAAGATGTCCCCGGAGCGGCTCGAGGAACACCTCAAGCTGCGCAGTCGCGCAACGCGCATTCCCGATAAGAAGAAGGAACAATCCAGGAAGGCCTGCCGGAACACCCGGCAGGCCTTTGGCCTTTCTTTGGGAGGTTTCGCCAGCGCACGGGGCCGGGACGCCGCACATAAAACTTGTCGGACGCTCAACGATTGATTAAAGTTAACAGCAGGTTAACAATAGGCGAACAGAAAGTGAGTTTAGAGATGACTTCCCCGAATGCCCGCCGTTTCGATACGTTGCGCCAAGACTTGCACGCAGATTATGGCCACGAGTACACCGCGCAGGAGATTGATTCCTTCCTCGACGCCACCATTGAGCGCCACGAGGCCGGCGCAACCTTAGAAGAGTTCATCCCCGTGATGGTGGAGCGCGAGGTCCGCGAGCACTTCGGCACCCACCGCATCCACGTGCGTTTCGCCGCAGGAGCTGACCACGCGCTGGCGCAGGCTGCCGTAGCGCTGACGAAGAAGTACGCCGGCGAGGCCCTGCTTGTCGACGCCGCCGTAGCCCACCCCGAAAACGACCCCGACTCCCACATGGCCCACGTGCTCCAAGAGCGCGGCATGGCGGAGCACCCGGACCGCTACCTCGAGGACCTGCGTCTGGTGACCATCCCGGATTACATCGTGTACTTGGGCCGCGAGATCCCGCGCGACGAGGCCGGCAAGGACATCAAGATTTGGGACATCGCCACCGCCGAGACCGTGGAGGAGACCCGCGAGCTGGCCGATGACCTCGGCACCCGCGTGCTCTACATGCTCAACCGCCTGGGAATCGAGCCCATCTCGGAGGATGCCGCTGTCACGGCCTAAATCAGCTGGATAAAGACTTCCTCAACGCGGTCGACACTGCGCAGGGAATCTGGAAGGTTAAGACCGGCATGGGCGATGACGTAGGCGTCGCGTACATCGGTCTTGGAGTTGCCGACGTGGATGCGAGAGAGCTGCCGCATCGCAAGCCCTGGTAGATGGCGAACATCTGCCCCCATGTCTTGGGCGACTGCGACGGTCAACCGGCCGATGTTGTTGGGAATAACAAGGACCGAGGCGTTGTCGGTGAGGAATTGGCCGAAGAGCTTGCGTAGCGAGCCTTCATGCTGATTGATGCGTTTGGACAGGACTTGCCTGCCTTGGGGATCGAGGACGCAGGCGTGGTGGAAGTATTTGCCGACGTCTACGCCAATGACGAAGTCATAGGCCATGGGTGTATGCCTCCTAGCGATGAATGAGAAGTTGGACTATTTAAGCTTCATCGCTGGGGTTGTCGGACATGCTTGCGCTGGCATCCACATTACTGTGAGACCTCATACCACCTGGGCTGGGTCGGGTTCCTATTAGCAGTTTGAGGATGTCACTGTCTTCGGCGGCATCACCCCCGGATCATTTTCAGACAGGGGCGGGAACAAGCCATACCGAAGCCAGCGACTAGTTCCACTGTCCTTTCAGACGGAGGGACCGGAAATAAACATAACCAGCCCAATCGGGTGGACAGGCTATGAATCTTCGGTGCCCTGAGGTGGAACTGCTAACAACGTAATGGGGGGAAGCGGGGGCAAAGTCAATAATTCGAGTCTGGCATAAGTTGATAAGGATTGCCTAACCTAATACTGTTTCAAGTTATGTTCCGATCGGGAATCGGCAACGGAAGCGAGGCGGCGACGATGAACAGAAAACGTGGATCGACCAGAGAACCCCTCTCCGGAGGGGGAGTCGGGGACGCGGGCCCGGACGGGACGGGCGACGGCGACGCGGTGGCGTCGCAGACGGACGACGGGCGGTTGGTACACGTCGCACCGGTCGCAGCGGGTGGCCGACCATCCACCCGCGATATGCTCGTCGCCGCCGCGATCGGCGTCGCGGGGTCTCTCGTCGTCGTGCCCCTGACCTACCTGCAGGTGTTCGCCGGCATCGCCCACGTTTATCTCGTCGCGGCGACGCTCGGGTTGTGGTTCCTGCAGTGCGTCGTTCCCCTCATCGTCGTCCGCAAGCCTGGCGCGAGCCTCATTGCGTGCCTTGCCATGGGCGTCGTGTCCGCGGCGACCACCCCGTTCGGCGTCGCCGCGATCGGGGCGCTGATCATGGAAGGATTGCTCATCGAGCTTCCATTCATGGTCACCCTGTACCGGCGGTGGACGCGTACCCAGTTCGTGGCGTCGGCGATGTTGTTCTCCGCGATGATGGGAACGATGGCCCCGCGCGCAGTTGGCGTCGACTCGCCGACCACGCCCATGACCCTGATCAGCTTCGCCGTAGCCTTGGCATCGAGCCTGGTGTTTTTGGTCCTGGGCTTTGCCGTCGCAAAGGGGCTTCGCAGCCGCGAGGTCACCCGGTGACCGGCGGAGCACCTGCGTGCGCCGGTGCGACACGTGGGACGGCCCCGGCCCGGTTACGGGTCAGTGGCGCTGGCGTGCGGCACGCCGATGGGCGATGGGCACCCGACATGGTGAATCTCTCCTTCGACTTCGGCACGATCAATGTCATCACGGGACCCGTGGGATGCGGAAAGACGAGCCTGGCCCACCTCATCGCTGGACTGATCCCCTCGCACATCCCCATCGACCATGCCGGATCCGTGCACATCGTTGATGTCGACGGCACCGAATGCCCCGTGGACAGGGACCGAGTCACCTTCGTCGGGCAAGACCCGGCGACGCAGGTGCTCACGCTCCGAGTCGTCGATGACGTGGCCATGGCCCTCGAGTTTTCCCTCGTGGAAGCCGACATCGTCGCCAAGCGATCAGCCGCGGCCCTATCAGAGCTCGGGCTGTCAGAGCTCGCGGAGAAGGATCCGTGGGCTTTGTCGGGCGGGCAACGCCAGCGGATGGCCATCGCCGGTGCGGTGGCCAGGGCGCCGGAGGTCATGATCTTCGACGAGCCCGCGGCCCACGTCGACGAGGAGGGTCGCCGGTCGCTGTTCGCCGCCATCCGTGATTTGCGGGCCCCGGGGCGCGTCATCCTGCTCATCGAGCACGACCTCCGTCCGTTCGACGGGTGGGTCGACACGGTGACAATCCTCGATGCGGACGGGAGCGTCGCCGCCCACGGAGCGCCGGATGGCATCGCGGTGAAGGGCATTGCGACGACGGCCGCGACCGCCGGAACGCCGGACGCCAGTACGCCGGGCACGGGGGCACCGGACCGTCTCAGTCCGGACCGGCGGCGAAGGTCCCGGGGAGCCGGGGATGGCGCTGATCCGGAATCGGAGGCGGACGCCGTTCCACTGCTGGCCTTGACCGGAGCCCATGTGGCCCGGGGCAGGGAGCGGATCCTGAACGGGGCCGATCTGACATTGGAACGGGGCGAGATCCATGCCCTGGTCGGCACCAACGGAGCCGGTAAGTCCACCTTGCTGGCGGTGCTGTCGGGCCAGATGAAGGCGGGAGCGGACCTCCGGATCGACGGCGCGTCGGCCCGGCGCGTCCCCGACGCCTTCGCGTCGTTGGCGTTCCAGAACCCCGAGCACCAGTTCACCCGCGCGACCGTCGCCGCGGAAATCGACTCCGCGCTGGCCGGCACGGACCCGCACGGACCACTCGGCGCCGATGAGCTGCGGAAACTGCGGGAAGCCTTGTGCCCCCGGGCACTTGACCCCGTCTCGCCGTTCGTCCTGTCGGGCGGACAGAAAAGACGGTTGGGCATCTTCCTGGCGGTGGCGGCCAATCGCCGTTTGCTGCTTCTCGACGAGCCGTTGGCGCATCTGGATTCGCCGAGCTCGCGCATCGTACTGGATGCCCTAGCGGAATACGCAGGGGCCGGCGGAACCGTTGTGTTCACGTGCCACGACCGCCGTGCTGCGCGAACGTGGGCGGATCGGGCGAGCATCGTCGCCGAAGGGAAGGTCACCTGGTCCGGTCCCGCAGCCGACGTGCCGGCTTCCCCGGAGTCGTCCCGGCGGGATCGCGCACTGCCCGCGGCCGGCGCACGGACGTCCTTGGACGAAAGCCCCTGGACCAGTGGATCCGCCGCTCGAATGCGCGCGGGGTTGAACGCCATCACGATTGTCGCGGCGGTGATGCTCGTCCTCGTCGCCGGGCTGCTCTCCGGCGGAGACGCCGTTCTCGCCCTGACGGTGGTCGCGTTCCTCGCACTCGCTGCAATCGCGGAACGCGACGTTCGGGCGACGGCGGGGAAGGTCCTCCTCGCCCTGTTGATCGGGGTGTTCTTCGGCCTGCTCGGGTGGCGCTCCGAGTTCTACGGCAGTGGGGATCCGGCGGAGGCTGTCCGCCACGGCATCCATCACGGACTGCTGCTGACGGCCGTGTTCGCGGGGACGGTCCTGGTCTCCGCGTGTATGCGCGTCGAGGAGCTTTTCGACGCCATGGTGCAACGCCTCCGGGTGCCCTACACATGGTGCACCATAGCGATTTCCGGGGTGAGCATCGCGGCGTTCCTTCGCAGCGAAATCCCCCAGCTGACATGGGCGATTAGATTGCGCTCGATGCGACCGGGGCAGTCTTTCCGCTCCGGCTTCATTCGCGCGACGACGCCCGCGCGCATCGCCTTTCCCCTGTTCGTCAGCGCCGTGCGCTGCGCCGAAAAGCTGTCCCTGACCCTGGCGATGCGCAACTTCGGCCGCCATCCGCGGCGTACCTTCCGCACTGATCACCCCTGGCGAGTGCGTGATGGTTTCGCGGCCGCAGCGTCCGCCGCGACCTTCGTTGCCGCCCTGGTGTCCGCAGTGACTTGACGGGCACCCGGAACCGGCGGGCCTCGAGCCCGCGAGCGTTTCCGAGCTTGTGCGGAGACGCGCCCCACCCAGTTGCTTCAACCCTTCAGACACATCCTCCGGGTCGCGCCATGCGGGCCCGGTCCGCCCGGCACCGGCATGGCGCCGACAACCGAAAGAGGTACCAGTGAACACGATCCGGACCATCAGCGACGTGCTTCGGGACAAGGCCGATGAGACGAAAAAGGGGATCACCTTCGTCGAGAATCGGCGGGACGTCTTCGTCCCGTACGGCCGGGTCCATGCGGAGGCGGTGGCGGCTGCGACTCGGTTGGCCGAAGCCGGCATCGGCCCGTTCGAGGTGCATGCAGACTCACTCGCCCGTGCTTGCATCGACTCAGGCACCGGGTACATCGACGTCAACGATTCGATCGACGCCCGCCGCGCAATCATGGCCCTCGACGGGGATGCTCGGCGGGAGGGGGTTCCCGTGCTCACCGGGTTCGGCCTGTGCCCGGGCTTGTCGACGGCCCTGTTGATGCTCGGGGCCTGCGCTGCGGGGGTCGAAGAGGTCCGCGATGTGCGGGTCGATCTGCGAATTGGCGCCGACCAGGAATCCGGGGCCGCGTCGGTCGAGTCGATGTTCCGGACCATTCGCGGCGGATACCGCGCGATGCTCGGCGGCGCCATCGTCGAAGTGCGGCGCAACCTGGTGTCGTCGCAAAGCGGAATCGGCTACGAATGCCCGGACATCGACGTCGTACGCGGGGTGTGCCCCTCGATCCTCGGATATTCCTACCACGTCGCCTTCGATGCCCTCCCCGATGAGTCGGTGGAGAAAATCCGCACGTCGAGACTGTACTCGATGCCCGTTGTCTCCGGTCTGCTCGCCCGTCTCGGGGCGGCCGTGACATCGCGGAAGGCGCGGGCGAAGGGCACTCCGCAACCCGCCGAGCTGGTCGTCGCACTGTCCTCTGCCGGCGCGGGCGATGCGGGGCCGGCGGCCGAGACGACCGTCGTCCGGGCGACCGGCCCGGGTTCCTACAAAATGACCGCGGCGATTGCTGCCGCCACCGTTGTGGCGGTCGCGGGGAAGCCGGTCGCGCCGGGGTGCCGGGATCTCGTCGGCCACCCCCGGCTCCTCGAACCGGTCCTCGCCTTCGCCCGCGATGCGGGCATCCATATCGAGGTGCCACATGACAACCCGGCCACGGGGCCGCTGCCGACAGCGGCCCACTGCGATACCAAAGAAAAGGGGAAACGATGACGGATCAAGCTGAACGAGGTGCGGCGATCGTCGTCCGCGACCTCACGAAGAGCTACCCGATTGCGGGCAAAGCGGGCACCCCGCCCGAAGGCGGGGCAGGTGCCCCGCCGGACGGCGGGCGCAAGGGAAAGCGCGGTGCCCGGATGCGCAAGCATGTGCTCGACGGCGTGAGTTTCACCGTGCCCACCGGGGCGATCGTGTCATTCCTCGGCCACAACGGTGCAGGCAAGACCACCCTCATCCGAATCCTGTCGACGCTCATCACCGCCGACTCCGGCGAGGTGAGCATCTTCTCGCGCGACGTGAAAGAGGACCCGGCGGGCGTGCGCGCTGACATTGCCACCACCGGCCAATTCGCGGCGATCGACGAGAACCTCACCGGCCGGGAGAACCTGGAGTTCTTCGGGCGGCTGCGCGGACTCGACCGCGCCGCCGCGGCCGCCCGCGCGACGGAACTGCTCGCGCAATTCTCGCTCGCAGACAGTGCCTCGACGCTGGCGTCGGCCTATTCGGGTGGCATGCGGCGCCGCCTCGACATCGCCGCGTCGCTGTGCGTCGTGCCCAGGCTGCTGTTCCTCGACGAACCCACGACGGGGCTGGACCCGGTCAGCCGCGAAGAGCTGTGGGGCTTCATCCGGCAACTGCGGGACGACGGAATGACCCTGGTGCTGACCACCCAGTACCTGGAAGAGGCGGAGGCGCTGGCAGACCACGTCCATCTGCTCAAGGATCGCCGCATCGTCGCCAGCGGAACGCCGGAGGAATTGCGCCGCGCCTTCGGGTCGCACGTGCTCCGCGTGTCCTTCGCCACCGCCGCCGAGGCGGAGGCGTTCGCCCGCTGCCTCGGGGGAACGTGCCTGGACGGCGCCCGCGTCGCGGGGAAGTCGGTGTCCCTCGACGTCGACCCCGGACCGCGGGTCCTCGAGGCGGTGGCGCAGGCGATGGAGGCCTCGGAAGCGTTGCCGGATTCGCTGAGCGTGTCGCCGCCCACCCTCAACGAGGTGTTCATATCGATGAACACAGGGGGTGCGGCGCGATGAGTGCGACGTCGGTCGCGGCGTTTCTCCGTCGGGATCTGCTGCTGTTGCGACGCAACACCGCGTCGCTGATCTCCATGTTCGTGGTTCCGCCCCTCTTCCTGCTGTGCCTGTACGCGGTGTTCGGGTACTCGGCGGAGCAATCCGGCTTCGGGTACCTGCGTTTCGTGCTCGGCGGCTGCCTGTTCCAGGCGGCGATGTTCACCGCCGCGGCGTCGGCGATGGCGGTGGGACAGGACGTCGAATCCGGGCTCGTTGACCGCGTGCGCGTGTTGCCCGGGGCCACAGGCGGCTATGTCGCCGGCAGGCTCGTCACCGATGTGCTGCGGATGTCCGCGTCGATCGCGGCGCTGCTGGTCGTCGCGTGGGCCTGCGGCCTCGACATGGCTGTCGGTGAAGTCGCGTGGACTGTCCTGTGGTCGCTGCTCGCCGCGGCGGTCCTGTCCCTGGTCACGGACGGGGTGATCCTGATGGTGCCCGCCCCGGTGTCGACGGCCTCATCGATCCAGGCGCTGGAAATGCTGCTGCTCATGTTCTCCACCGCGTTCATTCCGGCGACCGCTTTGGACGGCTCCCTTCGCGACGTCGTGCGCCACATGCCTTTTTCGCCGGTGATCGAGGTGATTAGGGCGGCGTCCCCGGACGCCTTCCCGGATCGCGCCGGGGAAGAGGCCGCCCTGTGGCTCGGTGTCGCGGCGGTCGCCGGAATCGTCCTGTTCATCCGCCGGTTCACCTCGAGGAGCGAATCATGATTGGCGCCATCTTCGTGCATCTGCGGCGCATCGCCCACATTTGGCTGCGGCGCCCCGACTTCTGGTTCATGACGTTCATTGCTCCGCTCGTGTACCTGTTCATCGTCAACCGCATGTTCGGTGGCCTGGTCAGGCAGCTCACCGGAGAGTTCGAACTCCGGAACGCGGTCATCCTGGTCGTGACGGCGTGGGCGTTCATCCTGGCCATCACGGGATCATCCACCGTGTTCGTTGAACGCAGCAATGGCTTCCACGAGCGGTTGATCACCATGCCGGCGCCGTACGCGGCCGTGCCGGCCGCACGGATCATTGCCGAGTTCATCCAGATCATGGCGATGACGGCCGTCGTCGCGGCGGTGGCCGCCTTGCTTTCCGACGGCCCACCGGAGGTGTCCTGGTGGTGGAGGATCGCGGTGACCGGCGCGATGGTTGCCGCGGCGGCCGCATGCACCGGCACGTACATCGCGTTCTCCATCACCAGCCCCCAGGGTTCCGTGGCCCTCATCCCGTTAATCATCGTTGCGATGTTCGTCAACACGGTGCTCATGCCCGCCGACCACTTCCGTCCCCTCCTGCGCGGAATCGCCGGGCACACCCCCGTATCCGCGGCCGGCGAGGCCGTCAACGGCACCGGAGCTGCGGGTCTGGTGGTCTGCGCGGCCTGGTTCTTAGGCATCGCCGTGCTCGCGGCGTGGGGCATCGCCGTGAAAACGAGGCCGGGGGAGTCTGCATGACGGCCCGCGAATCCGAGCATCTAACCCGAAACCGCCGCGTGGATGCGGCCCACACACCCGGAGACAGAACCAGATGAAGTCGATTGCCCAGATCGTCCAGAACAACCGCAGGCTCCTCGCGGCCTACGAGGACAAGGTCCAGCCGAGGTTCCTCAGCCGCTATGCGCGCGAACCGATGGACGCCGCCGTGTACCGGAAGCTCCGTGCGCTGAATCCCGGGCCGGATGCGCCGGCCCGGGTCCTCGACCTCGGTTGCGGAACCGGGTGGCTCGCCCGCACGCTCGCCGCTGAGTCTCGCTATCGCAGGGCGAACATCGTCGGCTACGACCTGTCGCCCAATGCGATCCGCATCGCCCGCGAACGCGCCGCCGCCGACGGGCTTGGGGCCCGGACGGAATTCCACGTTGCCGACATCCTCACGCCGCTCGCGGGAGAGCCCGGCGGGGCCTGTGAAATCTGGGTGTGTGGCGCGCTCCACCAAATGAAGGATGCGGGAGCCGCGCTCGGCAGGGTCGCCGGGCTGCTCGCCGATGGAGGCATCGCTTACGTGCAGACGTTCGTCGAGGATCCCGACGTGAACGAGCATGTGGACATGGCCGTCGTTGCGAAGATGGGCCACCGGGTGTTCCGGGGCAGCGAGGTCGAGGACCTCGCCGAAGCCAACGGGCTGAAGCTGGGCGGAGCCTCACACGCCGGCATGGTGTACTTCTGCACTCTCACGAAGAAAAGCGCGATCGGGGAGGCGGGCAAGTGAGCGCCGTGGACGGGACCGTAGGCCCGTGGTCGCTGCTCGCCCCGATTCGGACCCGGATGCGTGCGGTGGTCGCGTTATCCGTCCTGTCGTCGGTGGCTACCGTCGCTTCGCTGGTCGGCATCATCGACATCGCGATGACGTACCCGGAGGCCCCGGAGCATCGGACGTGGTTGGCCGTGGCTGTCATCGTCGTCGCCGCAACGGTGCGCATGGCCGCGGACGGCGCCGCCGGCATGCTCTCGCACCGGGCGGATAATGACCTGCAGCTCCACCTCCGGCGCCGACTGGTCGCCCAAATCCGGAAGTTGCCCCTGGGCTGGCTGGATGCCCGGCGGTCGTCGGGAATCATCGAGTCGGTTGAGAAGGACGTCGCGGCTGTCCACCAGCTCATGGGCCACACCGTCGGTGAGACCGTGGTGGCGGTGCTGGTTCCCCTGCTTTCCCTCATCGCGCTCGTCATGGTGGATTGGCGGATCGCGGTGGTGGCGGTCGTCCCGGTGCTGGTCACCTTCGCCCTGATGGGCGTGATGATTTCGCGCGGAGCCGGTCTTCAGCGCGACTACGAGCGAGCCTCCGAAGGAGTGACGGCCGCGGTCATCGAGCTGGTGCGCGGTATCCCGGTGATGAAGTCCTTCGGGCGTGCTAACCAGGGCGCGGGTCGCTACGATGCCGCGGCGTTGTCGTTCGTCCGCGCGTGGTCCGCCTGGTCCCGGCAGTCGAACATCTATCTCGGGCTCATCGACGTGGTGACGTCCCCGACCACAGTTCTCGCAGTGGTGTGCGGGGCCGGCCTCGCTCTGAGGGACGCCGCGGGCGGCATACCGGAGGGTCTCGTCGCCGGGCTGGTTCTCAGCCTTGGACTCTCCGCGGCGATCGTGCGGGTGGCCATGAACTCCGAACCCATCATCGCGGGGATCGCCGCCCTGAAGTCCATCGCGGAGGTGCTGAGCACGCCGCCGATCGCCGAGCCCGCCGATCCGGTGCCCGCGCGCGGAGGCGCGCTCGAGGTCCGGAACCTGGTCTTCTCCTACGCCGATGGGCCGCGGGTCCTCGACGGGATGTCCGCGACGTTCGAACCGGGGACCCTCACGGCGCTGGTGGGGTCCTCCGGTTCCGGAAAGTCCACCGTCGCCCGGCTGTTGGCGCGTTTCCACGACCCTGTCGAAGGCTCGGTGCTGCTGGGCGGCGACGATCTTCGCGACATCGCCGTGCGCGACGTGCACCGTTCGGTGTCGGTGGTGTTCCAGGATCCGCAGTTGCTCACGCTGCCCTTGCGGGAGAACATCCGGCTGGCCAGGAGAGACGCCACCGACGGCGAAATCATGGCGGCCGCGAAGCTCGCGAACCTCGATACGGTCATCGCGGCGCTGCCGAAGGGCCTGGATTCGGTGGTCAACGTCGACGTGACCTTTTCCGGTGGTGAGGCGCAGCGCGTGGCCATCGCGAGGTCGATTGTCACGGACGCGCCGGTGCTCATCTTCGACGAGGCAACCGCTTACGCGGATCCGGCTTCCGAGGCCCTCATTCAGTCCGCAATCGAGCGTTTGGCTCGTTCGCGGACGGTGATCGTGATTGCGCACAGATTGAGCACGATCCGCAACGCCGACCGCATCCTCGTTCTCGATGGGGGAGCGGTCGCGGAGGCGGGCACCCACGACGAGTTGCTTGCGCGCGGTGGCCGCTACCGGGATCTGTGGCGCGCGTTCGCGCTCGACGACGAACCATTCGCTCCGCGGGGCACTGAATCAGACGATGAAAAGGCAGGGAACCGATGATTCGGGACTTGTGGTCGATGACGGATCGGCTCTCGAGAATGACACTGGTGTGGCTCATTGCGTTGGCCACGCTTGCCGCGCTGGCCCAGGGAGCGGCGTTCGTCGCGCTGCTGCCGCTGCTGTCGGCTCTGGCCGAGGGAGATGATGCGACGGCATGGCGTTTCACCGGCGTCATCGCCGGCCTCGCGGCCGCCCATGCGGTGCTGTCCCTCGCCGCGGGGACGGTCGGCAGAGCGAATTCCGCAGCGGTGCTGTCGTCCCTGCTGCGTTCCCTGGGCGAACGCGTGCTGACATTGCCACTCGGGTACGTCACCAAGTCCACGGCCGGCCGCTTTTCGGAGATGGCGTCGTCGGGTATCGCGTTCGCGGCGTCCGTGCCGCACGTGATCCTGCGGCCCGTCATCGCCGCGGTGGTTACGCCGACCGTCATCGCCTTCGGAATTCTGGCGGTGGATTGGCGCGTCGGTTTGGTTCTTGTCGCGTCGGCACCGGTGCTCTTCTTCGCCTACCGGGCCATTGGCCGGGTCGGCGGGGAGTCGGACGAAGCGCATGCTGACGCCGTCGCTGCCGTCTCCGGCAGGCTGATCGAGTTCACCCGCGGCCAGCAGGCGATTCGCGCCGCGGGCGACGGTTCGGCGGCGGACGCGATGGTGGATGAGGCGATCCGGGCCCAACACGATGCGTTCGCGAAGGCGACGTCGACGCAGGGGGCGGCCATCGGACGGTTGGGTTCGGTCGTCCATGCGGTGTTCACAGCGGCGGTGATCGTCGCCGTGGCAGTCGCCGCGACGGGTGGGATGGCGCCGACGCATTTGGCGCCGATGCTCATCGTGCTCGTCCAGTTCACCGGACCGATCACCACGGCGGGAGCGTTGTCCGGCGGGTTCGGTGCGGGCCGCAACACGTTGGCTGCGTTGCGTGACCTGCGGGCAATCCCCGCCCTTCCCGAACCTGCCGCACCGGAGCTGCCCGACGGGCATGACGTGGAGTTCCGCGACGTGAGCTTCGGGTACGGGGATAAGAAGGTTCTCGACGGCGTCAGCTTCCGTGCACCTCAGGGAGCACTGGTTGCCGTAGTGGGACCGTCGGGGGCGGGCAAGACGACGGTCATGCGGCTGCTGTCGCGTTTTCATGATCCGGACTCGGGGGAGATCCTCATCGGCGGGGTGCCCTTGCCTCGGATCGGCACCGACGGCGTGAACTCGCTGGTGACCCCGGTGTTCCAGGAGACGTTCCTTTTCGACGCGTCCGTGCGGGACAACGTGGTCTTCGCCGACCCCGGATTCGGTTCCAGGCCCGGTGACGGGGACCGCTTGCGCGAGGCCGCCCGGCGTTCCGGGGTGGACCGCATCGTGGAGCTGCTGCCTTCCGGGTGGGATACCCCGGTGGGGGAGGAAGGGACGCTGCTGTCGGGAGGCGAGCGGCAGCGCGTCGCCATCGCCCGGGCGTTTCTGAAGGATTCCCCGGTGGTACTTCTCGACGAGCCGACGTCCTCGCTGGATGCGGCCACTGAGCGGGCGATCATCGGCACGATTGAGGCGTTGCGCGGCGATCGCACCGTGATCGTCGTCGCCCATCGCCTGCACACCATCCGCGATGCCGACCTCATCGTCGTGCTTTCGGAGGACGGGACGGTCGCAGAACGGGGCACGCACGATGAATTGCTGGCGAAGGGCGGCCGCTATGCCGAGTCGTGGGCGTGCCGGACGGGGAGTTCCCCGGGCGCCTGATCCTCGTCCGTCGAGGACTATCGCTCCGGTCCGGTACCGGTGCAGTGGTCCCGCCACGCCGTCCCGGTCAGCGGGTCCTCGACGATGCCCTGGGCGACAGGGTCGTAATTGAAGCCGTAGTGCTCGGTGCGGTGGGCGGGGCACACGTCTTGGACGGTGATGTTGGTGACGCCGGGTTCCCGCACGAAGGAGTTTTAGTGGGGGAGCACGGCATTGTCGTGCCGCGTGCCTAGGAAGGTGTACCGCACGCCCGGTCGAGTGATGTCGCCGATGGTCAGCTCATTCAGCAGCATGGAACCGGAGATCTGCTGTTCCCAGGCAAGCGCGTTCGTTTGCCGGCGTTTCGGGAGTATCCGTGGCGCATCTCGGGGTGGACGTCAAAGCGATCGGCTGCGCTGTGCGCCCGGGGCCCGTGGTTCGAGGCATCGGTACCGATGAGCTGTTCGACGACCCGGTCCCGGGAATGAGGATGACGGGCAATTCACCGTCCCGGGGCGGCACCGGAAGTCGTTGGCGCCGGGGGCACCAGACCGGGCTTGGCCATGGACAGGGCCCGGGCGGCCGCGGGTGAGGTTTGCCGGCGGCCGGGCCACCGGTCGGGAAACCGCCGTCCGACAGCAACGAGGGGATTCTCGTCACCTCGTCGGGGGGTGTTCCTATATAGGTTGTGAACTCCACGGGTGGGCTTGGGGCCTGACCCCCGGAAAGTAGACACGTCGGGGGTCAGGCCCATCCTTGGTTCCTCATTGGGGCATGTGATGGCGGGGATTTCTCTGAAGGTTTCGTTTTCCCTTGCTGGCGTTCTTTTTGCAGCATTTCTTGTTTGTACCGGCGTTTATCTCACTTTGGGAGCAGTTGGGAAGAGGTTCGCTAAAGTCGACTCTTTGAGCTGACTGAAATAGGAAGAAAGACACACTGATCATGTGTTGCTATGAGGAGTATCCTTCTTATTGTACAGAGTTAATAGTTGTCAGTTAGCGAAAAATTAGTCAGTATTGTTCTCTACTTTCTCAATCTCCCTCCGATTCGACACTCTCTTGAGCCTCTGACAATTGCGGCCACGAGTTCGTGACCATCGAGGTCGATTTCCTTTTGGCGCCACAATCATAGGCGACGAAGTCGGCAAGGACATCAAGATTTGGGATATCGCTACGGCAGAAACCGTAGAGGAGACCCGCGAGCTGGCTGACGACCTCCGCGCCCGCGTGCTTTACATGCTCAACCGTCTGGGCATCGAACCCATCTCGGAGGATGCACCCCTCTCGGCTTAGCTTTCAGCCGCGTGGGAACTCAGCTGAAGAGTGCGAAACCACTAATCTTGGTTCCTGAATACTGTCGAAATCTGTGTGGAGAACCGAAGATATCGTGACTGCCAACAATACTGCTGCGTACGAACCCGTACAGCGCATCCTGCTGCCCAAGCGTGGCGAGCCGGTCGACGTCCGCATGCTCTACCTCATCGAGTCCGAGCAAAACCGCGAGCGCCTCAGCTGGAGTGGCCGCACTTCCGTGACCATCCCGGCCGGCGAAGAGGCCTCCTTCGAGACCTACTTCAATGCGTTCCCGGCCGCCTACTGGCGCCGTTGGTCCCAGCTGAAGTCCATCGTGCTGGTCATGGACGTGGAGGGAGAGGCCAACATCTCCCTGTACCGCTCCAAGCAGGACGGCCAGCGCATCGCCGTGGCCAACCACGTGGTGACCACCGGGCACCACGAGTTTGAGCTGCCCCTGAAGAACTTCGAGGACGGCGGCCTGCTGTGGTTCGATGCCTCCGCCGTTGAGGACACCGTGCTTACCGACGCCGCTTGGTGCGCCCCGCATGCCCCGAACCCGCAGCTCCTGCCGGACGGCAGCGAGTATCCGGCGCAGGAGAAGCGCGTCGCCGTGGGTATCCCGACCTTTAACCGCCCGACGGATGCTGTCGCGGCGCTGCAGGCGTTGGCGGAGGACCCGGTGGTGGACGGCATCATCGACTACGTCCTTATGCCGGACCAAGGGAACCAGCACCCCGCGGACGAACCAGGCTACGACGAAGCCGTTGCGCACTTTGGTGAGCGCTTCCGCGAGTTCCGCCAGGGCAACCTGGGCGGCTCGGGTGGGTACTCCCGCATCATGTTCGAGGCGCTGGAAAACACAGACTCGCCGTACATCCTCTACATGGATGATGACATTGCCATCGAGCCGGATTCCATCCTTCGCGCTGTCCAAGCAGCGCGCTACGCAGCCAAGCCCTTCATCGTGGGCGGGCAGATGCTCAACCTGCAGGAGCGCTCCCAGCTGCGCACTACCGGTGAGCGCGTGAACCGCGCCGACTTCATGTGGGGCGCGGCCGAGCACGCCGTCTACGACCACGACTTTGCCAAGTACCCGCTGCGCGCCATCGGTGATGCCCAGTCCCACCTCGACCCGAAGAAATATGACTCCCGCGCGCTGCACCGCCGCGTCGACGTGGAATACAACGGCTGGTGGATGTGCCTCTTCCCGCGCGTCGTCGCGGAGAGCATTGGGCAGCCGCTGCCGCTGTTTATCAAGTGGGATGACACCGAGTACTCCCTGCGCGCCGCCGCCCACGGTTTCCCCACGGTGACCTGGCCGGGTGCGGCCATTTGGCACATGGCCTGGGCGGATAAGGACGATGCCATCGACTGGCAGGCCTATTTCCACCTGCGCAACCGCCTCATCGTGGCGGCCCTCTACCATGAGGGCGATGCGCGCGGGATTACCAAGTCCATCTTCAAATCCACCCTCAAGCACACCATGTGCATGGAGTACTCCACCATGGCCATCCAGCTGGAGGCCATGAAGGACTTCCTGGCCGGCCCGGATCAGCTCTTCGACATCCTGGAGTCCTCGCTGCCGCGCATCGCCGCAATCCGTAAGGAATTCCCGGACGCCGTCATTATCGATTCGGCGGCCCAACTACCCGCGCCCACCGGCGCGCCGGGCGTGCCGACCCGCAATGTCGGCGGCCGCCTGGGCAAGATCAAGAAGATCCCGTGGCTCATCAAGTCCGCCAAGCACCTGGTCACCAAGGAAGACCCGGCACACCATGAAGCGCCGCAGCTCAACCTCACCCCGGAGGAGGCCCGCTGGTTCACGCTCTCCCGCGTCGATTCCGCCACCGTCTCTACCGCGGGTGGCACCGGCGTGGCCTTCCGCAAGCGCGACCGCGAGCTGGCCCTCGAGCTGGTGAAGTCCACCCGCGAGCTGCTCAAGGAAATCGAGGATAACTTCGATGACCTGCGCGCCGAGTACCGCGCGGCCCTGCCGGCGCTGACCTCCCGCGAGTCCTGGCGAAAGGTCTTCGATGCCCAATAAGCTTTCTGTCGCCGAATCCCACGTCCTCGAAAAGATTCAGGACGCGGCCTTTGATGCGCCCGGTGTTCTGCCCACCGCGCGGGGTTTAAGCCACTTCGGCGAGCACGCCCTGGGCTGGCTGGCGCTCTCCGGCTTAGGTGTCGCCGTGAATTACCAGAATCCGGCGCGTCGCCGCCAGTGGCTAGCCGTCGGTGCGGGTGCTTTCACGGCGCACGCGGCCAGCGTTGTGATCAAGCGCATTGTGCGCCGCAAGCGCCCGGACTATGACTACGTCAAAGTCGGCGTGAAAACCCCGTCTAAGCTGTCTTTTCCGTCGTCCCACGCGACGTCGACAAGCGCGTTCCTCGTGGGTGCAGCGCACGTTCTAGGAACCCCGGCACCGCTTGTCGGTGTGCCGGTCATGATGGCCTCGCGTATGGTCCTCGGGGTACATTACCCATCCGATACGGCGATCGGCGCCCTGCTGGGAGCCGCCACCGCGGAAGCATGTCACCGCTATGAAAGGAAGACCGCATGAGCGAACGACCCAACCGCGTCGACGACGGCGAACAGAGAGTCTTCCACTCTGAGCCGCACACCTCCGGCATCGATACCGGCCGCAAGCGCAAGCCGCCGAAGAACCTCGCCGATGGCATGGTGAAGGCCCTGCGCCCCAAGCAGTGGGTCAAGAACGTTTTGGTCTTGGCGGCTCCTGCGGCTGCGGGCGCGGAGTCGCTGTTTCACACGCGCGTGCTTCTCGACGTCCTCCTCGCCTTCATCGTCTTCTGCATGGGCGCGTCCTCCATCTACCTCATCAACGATGCCCGCGATGTAGAGGCTGACCGCGCGCACCCGACGAAACGCTTCCGCCCAATCGCGGCCGGCGTGCTTCCGGTGGGCCTGGCCTATGTCATGGCGGCAGTGCTCATCATCGGTTCGATTGGCCTGTCCTTCCTGGCCACGGCGGGCCTGGAGCTCGCCATCGTCATGGCCATTTACATTGGCCTGCAGCTGGGCTACTGCTTCGGGTGGAAGCACATGCCGGTGATCGATATCGCCTTGGTGTCCTCCGGCTTCATGTTGCGTACCATGGCCGGCGGTGTGGCCGCGGGCATCGTGCTGTCGCAATGGTTCCTGCTGGTTGCCGCGTTCGGCTCCCTATTCATGGCCTCGGGCAAGCGCTACTCGGAGATCCTTCTAGCGCAGCGCACGGGCGCCAAGATCCGCAAATCCCTGGAGGGCTATACGCCTACCTACCTGCGCTTCGTGTGGACCCTAGCGGCCACCGCAGTTGTCATGTCCTACTCCCTGTGGGGATTCCAGCTCTCCAACGAGTCTGATGGCCCGGCCAGCGTGTGGTACCAAATCTCCATGGTGCCGTTTACCATCGCGATTCTGCGCTATGCCGCCGACGTGGACCGCGGCAACGGCGGTGCCCCGGACGAGATTGCCTTGGAGGACCGCGTCCTCCAGATTCTGGCTCTGCTGTGGCTGGCCTGCATCGCCATGGCTGTTTACATCATGCCAGTCATGATGGGCTAAACTCTCTCCTCATGCGAAAATCCGATACACGTACCGTGGCCGCGCTCAGCGCGTTGGCCTCGGTCATCGTGATCGGAGTTTTCTCGTTTTGGGGTGGCTTCGCCCGCCGCTGGATTTCTGACGATGGCCTGATTGTCCTGCGCACGGTGCGCAACCTTGAGGAAGGAAACGGCCCCGTCTTCAACATCGGCGAGCGCGTGGAGGCCAATACCTCCACGCTGTGGCAGTACCTCATCCTTCTCGTGCGCTGGCTGACGAACGCCCCGCTGGAATCCATCGCCGTCAACCTGGGCCTCCTACTGGCAGTCGCGGCGATGGTGCTGGGGGCGTGGGCCACGGCGCGGGCCTTCTACCGATCGGGCCAGTTTTCTGCACCACTCGTGGCTCCCGCCGGCGCGCTGGTCTACCTCGCACTGCCTCCGGCCCGTGACTTCTTCACCTCCGGGCTCGAATGGGGCCTGTCCATCTTCTACCTCGCGGCCCTGTGGGCGCTGCTGCAGCACTGGGTGCAGTCCCGCGATAGCGCCAGCGCCTACTGGCTAGCGCTGTGGGCCGGGCTGTCCTGGCTCGTGCGCCCGGAGTTCGCGCTCTACGGCGGACTGGCCGGCCTGCTGCTCTTGGCGGCACACCGTAATTGGAAGGCGTGGCTGGGCATCCTCGGCGCGGCCCTTCCCATCCCCGCGGGCTACCAATTCTTCCGCATGGGCTACTACGGCCTGGTGACTCCGCACACGGCGGTGGCCAAGTCGGCGTCGTCAAGCGCGTGGGGCAGCGGCCTGAACTACCTGAAGGATTTCGTGGGGCCTTATGCCCTGTACCTGCCCGTTCTCGTGCTGGCGGGTGCGGCGTTGTGGACCTTCCGCGCCCAGCTGCGCCCGGCAGCGCTGCGCAGCGCCACGACCGTGACCTACCTGATGGTCGGGGCGGCGGCGGTGCACGTGCTGTACGTGCTGCGCGTCGGCGGTGACTTCATGCACGGACGTATGCTGCTGCTGCCGCTCTTCGCCGCCCTTCTCCCCGTTTTCGTGCTGCCGCTCAAGGGTCTTGTGTCTTCGCTCGCGGTGGCCTTCTGCGCGGTGTGGGCATTCATCATCGTGCTGCGCGGGCATCCGACGGATTGGGATGCCTATGAAAAGCCGCTGTCCATCGTGGATGAGCGTGATTTCTGGACCTATGCCACCCACCGCGAGGCGGGCCACCCGCCGCGCTCGGCGCGGGATTACCTGGGGATGAAGTTCATGCGCGGCTACGAAGAAGCCGGCGAGAAACTCGTTGGCGGAGATGCCCTGGCCACCATCTATGTGGAGGATAAAGAAAAGGACCTGCTCAACTGGCTCACCGTTCCGCGCGAGCCGGGAATGAACGAGCCACCGACGGTGTACTTGGTGAACTTGGGCATGACGTCGATGAACGCGCCGCTCAATGTCCGGGTTCTTGACACGATCGGTCTGGCCACGCCGATGGCCGCGCGCATGCCCCGCGAGGAAGGCGGGCGCGTGGGCCACGACAAATCCCTCGAGCTGGAATGGCAAGCAGCACTCACGGGCGCGGACATCGAGTATCTCCCGCCGTGGTATGACAAGGACAAGACCCGCCAGGCGCGCGCCGCGCTGGACAGCCCAGAAGTGCAGGAACTCATCGCTTCCTATAGCGCGCCCCTGACGTGGGAGCGCTTCCGCGCGAATCTAGCTTTCTCGCTGACCTCGGGGCGCACGCTCATGTTGCCGTCTGACCCGAGCGATTATCCTGTCCATTAGCTTGGTGTGAGCTGGGGAGCACCCCCATGGGTAGGCGAAAATTGCCAGGGTGCGTTACGCTAAACAAGATTCTTGTTATTGATCTGTAACTATCGCTGGCGTGTTGGCGATGTAGTAGTGGCAGTAAAAACGTTAAGGAGAAACATGAGTTCACTAAGCTCTGGCCTGCGGACTCGGGTCCTCTCAGTGGTGGCAGCCATCGCTGTGGCTTTGGGTCTGGTAGTGACCGCGGGTACGCAAGAAGCATCCGCCGCCAACCGGGACTGGCTGCGTGGCGACGCCACCGGTGCCTGCGAGTGGGACCGCGTCGGCTACTGGGTACAGCGCTGCGACGTGTGGTCCCAGGCAATGGGCCGCAACATCCCAGTGCAGATCCAGCCGGCTAAGAACGGCGGCAACGCAGGTCTGTACCTGCTCGATGGCCTGCGCGCTACCGATTCCACCAATGCCTGGATCAATGACGTCAACGCCGCGCGCACCTATGTAGACCACAACATCACCCTGGTGATGCCGGTGGGTGGCGCAGCGTCCTTCTACGCGGACTGGAACGGCCCGGCCACCTATGACTTGGTCAAGCCGGTCAACTACCAGTGGGAAACCTTCCTGACCCAGGAACTGCCGGCCTACCTGGAGGGCAACTTCGGAGTGGCCCGCAACAACAACTCAGTTGCCGGCCTGTCCATGGGCGCTACCGCTGCCATCACCCTCGCTGGCAAGCACCCGGAGCAGTTCCGCCAGGCGCTGTCCTACTCCGGCTACCTCACCACGACCTTGCCGGGCGCTCAGACCTTTATGCGCCTGGCGCTTCTCGACGCTGGCGGCTTCAACATCAACGCCATGTACGGGTCCATCATCAACCCGAAGCGCTTCAGCAATGACCCCTTCAATCTGATTCCGGAACTGGCTGCGAACGGAACGGATGTCTACGTCTCCGCCGCCTCCGGCATCCCGGGGCCGCTGGATCAGCAGCGCTACCGTCCGGAACACATCGCGGCCGGCGTGGCGCTGGAGGGCTTTGCCAACGGCACCACCCGCCTGTGGGAGTTGAAGGCTCGCGCCATGGGTGTTCGCTTGCAGACGAATTACCCGGCCCAGGGCCTGCACAACTGGGAGCAGTTCGGCTACCAACTCGAGCGCTCCAAGCCGCAGGTGCTTAACGTTATGAACGCCTGGTAAGTACTTACTGTCTCGCCGCCGTGCTTAAGAGCACGGCGGCTTTTTCATTGGTTTGCTGGGCGTGTCCCCCTACCGAAAGTCTCAAGTTAAACTTAAACTTGAGAACACATTAGACCGCTCACCACGCGTGCGGCGGCGAGTTCCGCAGGAGGGGAACCTGCGGAGCCCGCTCGCGGCACCGCGTGCCCTCATCTCGATTTACCCCTACAAGGACTCTTCAATGCCGAACACTGCGTCAACTCAGCCCCGCCGGTCCGCCAAGGCGTCCGGCCTGCGTTCCCCGTCCGCAGCCCGCAAGGGCCTGACCATCGCCGCACTGCCCACCGCCGTGGCAGTGGGCTTTGCGCTGCTGCCAATCGCCAACGCGCAGTCGTCCAGCTCCTCCACCGAGGGCATTACTGATCTCCTAGGCAGCTCCAACCTTTCCGATTCCTTCGCTCCCTCTAATCCGCCGCAGCGTACCCCGGTAGATACCGAATACCCGGAGATTGAGGGCCTGCCGGAGGGCGTATCTGTTTCCCGCGTTGAGTACCTGACCAACCGCCACCTCATGGTCTACATCAAGTCCGCTGCCATGCCGGACAAGGAGCAGGTCGTACAGATCCAGCTCGCGCGTGACTGGTACTCCAGCCCGGATAAGACCTTCCCGGAGGTCTGGGCGCTGGACGGCCTGCGTGCCCGCGATGACGAGTCCGGCTGGACTATCGAGACCAACATCCTCTCCCAGTACGCCGACCGCAACGTCAACCTCATCATGCCGGTGGGCGGTGAGTCCTCCTTCTACTCTGACTGGCAGAAGGAGGACAACGGCACGCACTACATGTGGGAGACTTTCCTGATGCGGGAGCTTATCCCGATTCTGGAGAAGGGCTACCGTTCCAACGGCAAGCGCGCCGTTACCGGTATCTCCATGGGTGGTACCGCCGCCATGAACCTAGCTGAGCGGAACCCGTGGGCCTTCAAGTACGTTGGCTCCTTCTCGGGCTACCTCGATACCACCACCACGGGTATGCCGGAGGCTATTACCGCTGCCCAGGCTGATGCTGGCGGATTCACCTCCACCAACATGTGGGGTGACCTCTACTCCCAGGATTGGATTGACCACGATCCGAAGCTGGGCATCGAGAACCTCAAGGACATGAAGGTCTACGTCTCCGCTGGCAACGGCAAGGATGACTACGGCCAGCTTGGTTCGGTGGCCAAGGGCAAGGCCAACATGGCCGGCGTGGGTCTAGAGGCAATCTCCCGCATGTCCACCCAGACCTTCGTTGACTACGCCAAGCGCGCCGGTGTCGAGCCGGTCGTGAAGTTCCGCCCGACCGGCGTTCACAGCTGGGAGTACTGGCAGTTCGAGATGACCGAGGCCTGGCCTTACATCGCTGATTCTCTCGGCCTGGACAAGAGTGACCGCGGCGCTGACTGCACCCCGATCGGCGCTATTGCAGAGGCTACCAAGTCCGGCATTATCGGTGACTGCGTGAACAACGAGTATGACGTTGCCGATCGCGGCAAGGCCCAGGACTTCCAGGCCGGTACCGCTTACTGGTCCCCGGAGACCGGTGCCCACGCCGTCATTGGCCGCATTGGTGCGCGCTACTCCGAGCTCGGTGGCCCGACCTCTTGGCTGGGCTTCCCGAAGACCGGCGAGGAAAAGACCCCGGACGGCCGCGGCCGCTACGTCCACTTCGAGCACGGTTCCATCTACTGGACCCCGGAGACCGGCGCTTGGCCCATCTCGAAGGACCTCTTCGATGCCTGGGGCAAGAACGGCTTCGAGGGCGGCGACCTCAAGTACCCGGTGTCCGAGCCGCGCAAGGTTGGCGAGGGCGAGGTCCAGGACTTCGAGAACGGCGTGCTGACCCGCAACCCAGATGGCTCCACCCACATCGTGCACGGTGCCATCGGCGCGAAATACAAGGAGCTGAAGGCTGCCGAGTCCGAGCTGGGCTACCCGGTGGGCGAGGAGACGGCCGTCAACGGCGGCTTCTTCCAGGAATTCGAACACGGCAACATCTACTGGTCCATGGATTCCGGCGCGCACTACATCCTCAAGGGCAAGATTTTTGATGAGTGGGGCAAGCACGGCTGGGAGCAGGGTGAGTTTGGCTGGCCCACCAAGGACTACGCCTCCATTCCGGCAGGCGGACTGACTCAGTCCTTCCAGCACGGCGTCATTCGTGAGGTCATGGGCCAGGTCCAGGCGGATAAGAAGTAGGGACTGTCATGCGTCTTTTCTCTGCCCGACCCACCGCAGCAGCTGGTGCGGCGGTGCTGCTTGCGGCCGGCACCTTGCTGAGCGCTTGCGGTTCCGCCACCGTCGACGAGGGTGATGCCACCGAAACCTCCGTGGCTCCGCTGGAGCGCTCCTCGGTGGCGAGTGGTGAATCGTCGGCAAGCAAGGCATCCGAAAGCTCTGCATCCGCCTCAGGCTCCGCATCGGCCGAGCGAACGCCAGGCGAGGAGCCGGAAGACCGTGGTGCGCGCGAGATCTCCGAAATCCCAACGCCCGCGCCCGCGCAAGGCCCGGACCAGGACTTCCTGGCTGCAGTGGCTGAGAAAGGTGTGAACATCGACGGCGTAGAAGACCAACTGGTGGGTGCTGCGCAAGCTTCCTGCCAGGGCGATGCCGTCACCGTGCCGGCTGTGGCCGGGCAGCTCATCGAGCAGGGCCGCACGGAACTCAGCCACGAGGACGTCGTCCAGCTCATCACCGAGCAGGGCAACAAGCTCTGCGCTCAGTAATGTGGCAGGGATTTTCCAGCCAATCCCGCGCCTTGTCAAGGTAGAAATTTCTTCATGCGTAAAACACTCACCGTCCTTGCCGTCGTTGTTCTCCTAGCCGTGATTGGCGGGGGAGCGGTCCACTTTCTCAATAGCAATGAGGAAGGAGAGCAAGGGAACCTGGCGGAGCCCGCCCCCTCCCAGGAGGAGGGGGACGCGAGCCCCGAGCAACCGGACTGGTGCCCGCGCGTGGAGTTTATCTCCGCTCCGGGAACGTGGGAATCCGCTGCGGACGATGATCCCATTAACCCAGGCGCGAACCCGAACTCCTTCATGCTGTCGATTACGAATCCTCTGAAGGAGGCCTACGTCCCCGAGGACGTCAAGGTGTGGACGCTGCCGTACACCGCGCAGTTTAAGAACATCAACGCGCAGCACGAGATGAGCTACGACGATTCCCGCAACGAGGGAACCTCGCGCCTCGAGGGTGAGTTGACCTACATGCACGAGACCTGCCCGAACACGAAATTCATCCTGAGCGGCTTTTCGCAGGGTGCGGTCATCGCGGGTGATGTGGCGGACCGGATTGGCGGCGGTAACGGTCCCGTGCCCGCAGAAAGCGTGGCGGGCGTAGCTCTCATTGCGGATGGGCGGCGCCAGGATGGCGTGGGCATTAACCCGGGCGCGCACGTCGGCGGTGTGGGCGCGGAGATTGCCCTGCAGCCGGTCTCGACGTTGATTCAGGGTATCGTCCCGGGTGCCACGATGCGCGGTGAGCGCGCCAATGGCTTCGGGGCGCTGGCGGACCACACCTTCCAAATCTGTGCGCCGAATGACTCGATTTGTGATGCCCCGCTGGATGTCAGCAACGGGCTCGAACGCGCGCGTGATCTCATCGACGCCAACGGTGTTCATGCACTGTATGCCTACAATCCGGACGTCATCGAAGGCACCACGGCCAATCAGTGGGTCACGCAGTGGGCGAAGGACACCATCGACGCGCAGTAGTGCTTGGCGACGCCCCCGCACCCCACCTCCACCGCGTGCCATGTAACGCTCGGCACATCTCTTCTGATATTTTCAATGTCAAAAGTACGTGAAGTAGGGGTGCGTGCCCCTCTCAACCCTACGAAGGAGCTTTCCCACATGGACCTGAAAGCCTTGATCGGCCAGTTCTTCGACGAGAAGGGCAACATTGCCCTGCCGCCTCACCTGACGTTGGCGGGGCTCGCTGAACACGTCTATGCCGCGGAGCAGCAGGCGGGAATCCCGGATCGCCCGGTCATGCGCCAGTGGGTCTATACCGATAACCCGGAGGGCACCCCGCGCGATATCACCCGCTCCCAGGTCAATACCCGCATCAAGGCGGTAGCAGCACGCCTGCAGCAGGTAGGCAAGATGGGGGATCGTGTGGCGATCCTGGCGGGCAACTCTCCCGAGTACATCTTCGGTTTCCTCGGCGCGATGTACGCGGGCATGACGCCGCTTCCGCTCTACGATCCGAACGAGCCCGGCCACACCGATCACCTGCGGGCAGTCTTCGGCGATGCCAACCCGTCGATCGTGCTGACCAACAACATTTCAGCTGCGGCTAACCGAGCTTATTTCGCGGACCGCCCGGCGTCTGAGCGCCCGCGCATCATCTCCATCGACTCCCTGCCGGATTCCTTGGCGCAGAGCTGGGTGAACCCGCTGGAGACCGAGGAGGGCAAGGCGGCCCTGGCCGCGCTGCAGACCGCGCCGGTGGACCACCCGGCCTTCCTGCAGTACACCTCCGGCTCCACCCGCACCCCGGCGGGTGTGCTGTTGACCAACCGCAACATCATGACCAATGTGTTGCAGATCTTCACCGCGGTGCAGATCAAGCTGCCGGCGCGCGTGGTGTCCTGGCTGCCGATGCACCACGATATGGGCATCATCCTGGCAACCTTCGTGACTATCTTGGGCCTCAACCTGGAAATCATGACGCCGCGTGACTTCGTGCAGCAGCCCAAGCGCTGGATTGACCAGCTCAAGCGCCAGCCCATCGATGAGCAGCTGCAGGGAACCTATGCCGTGGTTCCCAACTTCGCCCTCGAGCTCGCCGCGCGCTACGGCGCCCCGGCGGAAGGTGAGACGCTGGACTTCAGCAATGTCGATGGCATCGTGATCGGCTCGGAGCCGGTCACGGAGTCCGCGGTGAATTCCTTCTGGGAGACCTTCGGCAAGGAAGAGTACGGCTTGCGCCGCGATGCCCTGCGCCCCTCCTATGGCATGGCGGAGGCTTCGCTGATTGTGACCACCCCGCAGACATTGGAGCGCCCGATTATTTCCCACTTCGACCGCGAGCGTTTGGCCGACGGCGAGGCGGTCATCGTGGAGAAGTCCGCGGACTCCGTGGCTTATGCCTCCTGTGGTCAGAGCGTCGTGGCTCAGCACCTGACCATCGTGGACCCAGAGACCAAGGCCGAGTTGCCGGATGGCCGAGTGGGCGAAATCTGGCTCCACGGTGATAACCGCGCGGCCGGTTACCTGGACCGCGCGGAGGAAACCACCTCGACCTTCCACAACACGCTGGGGGAGCGCCTGAAAGAGGGCTCCCGCGTGCCGAACGCGCCGGAGGATAACAACTGGTTGGCCACCGGTGACCTGGCGGCAATCGTGGATAACCAGCTCTACATCACTGGCCGCCTCAAGGACCTCATCGTGGTGGCTGGCCGCAACCACTACCCGCAGGACATCGAAGGCACCGTGCAGGAGGCCTCGGGCCACGTACGTGCGGATTCCATCGCGGCCTTCTCCGTGGAGGGTGGTAGCACCGAGGAACTCGTGCTGCTCATTGAGCGCGCCGACGGTGCCAACCCAACCGATGACGCCGCCGCGTCCGAAGCCATCCGCTCCGCAGTCTCCGCGCACCACGGCGTGACGCCGGCCGTCATCCAGTGGTTCAACGCTAATGAGATCAAGCGCACCTCCTCGGGCAAGATTGCCCGCCGCGTGGCGAAGAAGAGCTACCTCGCTTCCTAGGCCTTCCGAAACCACGCCTTTTCAACCCCCGTTTCCGCGCTACTGCGGGGCGGGGGTTGCCGCTGCCTGTGGGTATGTCGGTTATGAAACCCAAGTTAACAAAGTGGGATAATCGTCCGATAGCCCCTATATACGCATCGATGTGCGCGCTTTTGTGCTGCGCAAAATCGACCGCACATTTAGTTAGTTTTAGTCCGCGTAAGAAAGCTAGAGATTTATGACCGTTGAAGAGCTTCGTGGCTGGCTGCGCACCTGGGTTGCGCAGACCACCGGCCTATCAGCTGAGGAAATCACGGACACCAAACCGTTGGAGAATTTCGGGCTGTCCTCGCGTGACGCAGTCGTCCTCTCCGGCGAGTTAGAAAACCTCCTCGGGATTAAGCTCGAGCCCACCGTGGCCTACGAGTACCCCACCATTGCGCAGCTGGCCGAGCGCCTTGTCAACGGCGCGGCCGGCACCTCGGCAGAAAGCGCGCCGCGTGAGGCTTCGCCGCGTTCTGCTTCCCTCGCGGGCGGGGATATCGCCGTCATCGGCTATGCCGGCCGTTTCCCGGGAGCCAAGAACGTCGACGAGTTCTGGACCATGCTCGTCGAGGGCCGCGCGGGCACCGGCCCGTTGCCCGTCGGGCGCTGGTCGGAGTACTCCTCCGACCCAATTACCAGCGAGAAGATGGAGCAGCAAAACACCGACGGCGGCTACATCGAGGACATCGCCTCCTTCGACGCCGAGTTCTTTGGCCTCTCCCCGCTGGAGGCAGCCAACATGGACCCGCAGCAGCGCATTCTCCTAGAGGTGGCGTGGGAAGCTCTCGAGGATGCCGGCGTACCCGCCAACCAGCTGCGCGGCACCGCCACCGGTGTCTACATGGGCTCCACCAACAATGACTACGGCATGCTGATTACCGCCGACCCGGCGGAGATGCACCCTTATGCCATGACGGGTACCTCCTCAGCGATCGTGGCTAACCGCCTTTCCTACGCCTTCGATTTGCGCGGCCCTTCCCTCAACGTGGATACCGCGTGCTCGGCTTCCCTCGTAGCGGTCAACCAGGCGGTGAAGGATCTGCGCGTGGGTGCGGCCGATACGGCCCTCGCCGGCGGCGTGAACATCCTGGCCTCGCCGCACGCCTCCATCGGCTTTAGTGAGCTGGGGGTTACCTCCCCCACCAGCGCCATCCACGCCTTTTCCGATGATGCCGATGGCATCGTCCGCGCGGATGCGGCGGGCGTGCTCGTGCTCAAGCGCTTGGAGGACGCCGAGCGCGACGGCGACACCATCCACGCCGTCATCAAGGGCTCCGCGGTCAACTCTGACGGCCACTCCAACGGCCTGACCGCCCCCAACCCAGACGCGCAGGTCGACGTCCTCGAGCGCGCCTACGCCGACGCCGGCATCCGCCCGCAGGACGTGGACTACGTCGAGGCCCACGGCACCGGCACCATTCTCGGTGACCCCATTGAAGCCACCGCGCTCGGCCGCGTGTTGGGCCCGGGCCGCCAGGCCGCCAACCCGACCCTGCTGGGCTCCGCCAAGACCAACATCGGCCACTCCGAGTCCGCCGCTGGCGTCGTGGGCCTCATCAAGGTCATCGAAGGCATGCGCCACGGCGTCATCCCACCAAACATCAACTACGTGGGCCCCAACCGCTATATCGATTTTGACGCAGAGCACCTCGAAGTGGTCGAGGATCCGCGCGAGTGGCCTGAATACTCCGGCCAGAAAATCGCCGGTGTTTCCGGCTTTGGTTTCGGCGGCACCAATGCGCACGTCGTCCTTACGGATTACCGCGGGCTGACCCACCAGGACACCCCGCAGGTCGCCATCGGCGAGGGCCAGCCAGTAGCCCTGCCGGTCTCCGGTTTGCTGCCATCCCGCCGCGCCGCGGCAGCGGCTCACCTGGCGGACTACATCGAAGCGGAGAACCCGAACCTGCTCTCCCTGGCCCGCACCCTCGCGCGCCGCAACCATGGGCGTTCGCGTGCGGTAGTAACGGCGTCGTCAAGCGAGGAAGCTGTCAAGCGCCTGCGTCAGGTCTCCGAGGGGACCGTCTCCGTCGGGATCGCCGCGGCGGATTCCCCGACGGTGCACGGACCTGTCTTCATGTACTCCGGTTTCGGCTCCCAGCACCGCAAGATGGCTAAGGACATGATCGAGATCTCGCCGCTGTTCAAGGAGCGCTTGGAGGAGCTTGACGCCATCGTCCAGCGCGAATCCGGCTGGTCCATTCTGGAGCTGGTGCACGACGACGCCCAGACCTATAACACCGAAACCGCGCAGGTGGCCATCACCGCCATCCAGATTGCGCTGACGGACCTGCTCGCCACCTTCGGCGTGCGCCCGGCCGGCGTTATCGGCATGTCCATGGGTGAAATCGGCGCGGCCTACGCTGCGGGCGGCATCACGGCGGCCGACGCCATGCTCATCGCCTGCCACCGCGCGCGCCTCATGGGCGAGGGCGAGGCTTCGCTGCCGGAGGACCAGCAGGGCGCCATGGCCGTCGTCGAGCTTTCCGCCGAGGAGATTGACGCCCTGCCGGGTTCCATCGAACCCGCCGTCTACACCGGCCCGGGCATGACCACCGTAGGCGGCCCGCGTGAGGAGGTCCTCGCGCTGGTGGAGCGCCTCGAGGGCGAGGGCAAGTTCGCCCGCGCGCTCAATGTCAAGGGCGCTGGCCACACCTCCGCCGTTGACCCGCTCCTGGGTGAGCTCTATGCAGAAATCGCTGGCATCGAGACCCGCCCGCTGCACACGACGCTCTTCTCCTCCGTGGACCGCGGCAAGGTCTACCGCCCCGGTGCGGTGCTGCACGATGAGGACTACTGGATCCGCATGACCCGCAAGCCCGTCTACCTGCAGGACGCGGCGGAAGCGGCGTTCGCGGCCGGCCACATGCAGATCGTGGAGATTTCCCCGAACCCGATTGCGCTGATGGGCCTGATGTCCACCGCTTTTGCCGCGGGCAAGGCGGATGCGCAGCTGCTCTACAGCCTGAAGCGCAAGGTGGAGCCCACCGAGTCACTTCTGGACCTACTGGGCAAGCTCTACGTTGCTGGAACGCCGGTGGATTACACCAAGGTCTTTGGCTCCGGCGCGCTTGTCGACGCCCCCCATACCCACTTCCGCCGCCAACGTTTTTGGACCAATGCTCGTCCGTCTTCTGGTGTGTCCGGTCTGCCGGGTGCGCGCGTGAGCTTGCCGGAGGGCGCGGTGGCTTTCTCCACGAACGCCGACCAGGCGCCGAGCGCGCTGGCCATCCTGGAGGCTGCCGCCGAGGCCGTGACCCCGGGCGCCCATATCGCGGCGAGCGAGGAGCACCTCGACCTGCCCGCGAAGGGCGAGGTCACCACGATTGTCCGCCGCACGCTGGGTGGACTGTCGCTGGCGGTGCACTACGTGGACGGAGCAAGCACCAAGCTTGTCGCGGAGGGCTTTGCCTCGACTCTCAACCTTGCCGAACCCGCTGCGGCCCCGGAGCCGAGCCTGCCGCAGGCTGTGACCGCGCCGCAGTTCGCGGACCCCGACGTGGGCGCCGATGCCGTGCGCTGGGACCCGGCGACGGAGAGCGTGGAGGAGCGCTTGGCACTCATCGTGTCGGAGTCCATGGGCTACGACGTCTCCGATCTCCCGCGCGAGCTGCCGCTCATTGACCTGGGCCTGGATTCGCTCATGGGCATGCGCATCAAGAACCGCGTGGAGAATGACTTCCAGATTCCGCCGCTGCAGGTGCAGGCGCTTCGCGACGCCTCCCTCGCCGACGTCATCACCATGGTTGAAGAGGCCGTGTCCGAGCAGCCCGGTTCTGCCGCACAGGCACCGGCCGACGCGGCTGCTGAAGCTGGAACCGCGAGTACTGACGCACCTTCCGCACTCACCGAGGCTGACCGCACCGGCGCGAACGACACCACCGTGAGCGCGAAGGGCGGCGCAGATAAGCCGAACGGCGAAAGCGGCGGCATGGATGAGAACCGCGAAGGCGTCGGCGTCGCACCGCGCGATGCCTCCGAGCGTATGGTCTTTGGTACCTGGGCCACCTTCACGGGCAAGGCCGCGGCCGGCGTGACCTCTGCGCTGCCGCAGGTCAGCGATGAGGTCGCCGCAAAGATTGCCGAGCGCCTCACCGAGCGCGCCGGCATCGAGGTCACCGCACAACAGGTCCAGGAAGCCGAAGCCCTGGAGAATTTGGCAGACCTGGTCCGCGAGGGCCTGGAAACTGAGGTCGAGGGCAATATCCGTGTGCTGCGTGAGGCCGATGGCCCGGCCGTCTTCATGTTCCACCCGGCCGGCGGCACCACCGTGGTCTACCAGCCGCTGACCCGCCGCTTGCCTGCCGACGTCGCCGTCTACGGCGTGGAGCGCATCGAGGGCAGCCTGGAGGATCGCGCCGCCGCCTATATCGAGGACATCCTGCACTACGCGCGCGGGCGCAAGGTCGTGCTCGGCGGCTGGTCCTTCGGCGGAGCGCTAGCCTACGAGGTGGCCTACCAGCTGCAGGAGCGTCAAGCTCGCGGCGAGGATACTGCTGAGGTTGCCTTTATCGCTCTGCTGGATACCACCCAGCCGGCTAACCCAGCGCCGAAGACACTGGAGGAAACCAAGGCCCGCTGGGGGCGCTACGCCGCCTTCGCCAAGAAGACCTATGGCCTCGACTTCGAGCCGCCCTACGAGATGCTGGAGACCGTGGGCGAGGATGCACTCATGGCCATGCTCGCGGAATTCCTTAGCTCCACCGACGCCTCTGAGCACGGCCTGTCCGCCGGCGTGCTAGAGCACCAGCGCGCATCCTTCGTGGATAACCAGATTCTGGGCTCGCTGGATATGGGACGGTGGGCGTCGGTAAGCGCGCCCGTCATCCTCTTCCGCTCCGAGCGCATGCATGACGGCGCCATCGAGCTCGAGCCTGCCTATGCGGAGATTAACCCGGACGGTGGCTGGGGCGTTATCGTGAAGGATCTGGAGATTGTGCAGCTGCCGGGCGACCACCTGGCGGTTCCCGACGAGCCCGCAATCGGTATCGTGGGCAAGCACATGGAGGAATGGATCGAGGAGAAGATTCGGAAGTGACTAGCACCGCTGACAAGCTAGCGGACCTACGCGAGCGCCTCGAACGCGCCCAGGATCCCGGCAGTGAACGCTCCCGGGCGCGCCGCGACGAGGCTGGGCGTTCGACTCCGCGCCAACGCATCGCCGCGCTTCTCG
This sequence comes from Corynebacterium sp. HMSC069E04, assembly GCF_001813175.1. Lineage (NCBI taxonomy): Bacteria > Bacillati > Actinomycetota > Actinomycetes > Mycobacteriales > Corynebacteriaceae > Corynebacterium > Corynebacterium sp. HMSC069E04. The sequence goes on from NZ_KV811640.1 coordinate 35,042, forward strand.
ACGAAGGCTCCTTCGTCGAAACCGGCGCCCTGGGCAAGACCCCCGGTGACCCGGATGCGATTTACTCCGACGGCGTGGTCACTGGTCACGGCCGCATCAATGGCCGCCCGGTGTGTATCTACGCGCACGATAAGACCGTGTATGGCGGTTCCGTGGGCGTGACCTTTGGTAAGAAGGTCACCGACATCATGGATTTGGCCATCAAGATTGGCTGCCCGGTTATCGGTATCCAGGATTCCGGTGGTGCGCGCATCCAGGACGCGGTGACGTCTCTGGCCATGTACTCCGAGATTGCCCGCCGCCAGCTGCCGCTATCTGGCCGTAGCCCGCAGATTTCCATCATGATGGGTAAGTCCGCTGGTGGTGCGGTGTATGCGCCGGTGACCACGGACTTCATCATCGCCGTCGATGGTGAGGCGGAAATGTACGTGACGGGCCCGAACGTGATCAAGGAGGTCACGGGCGAGGAAATTTCCTCCCACGACTTGGGCTCCGCGCGCCAGCAGGAGCTCAACGGCAACGTGTCTGTCGTGGTGCCCTCGGAGGATGAGGCCTTCGACCTAGTTCGTGACTTGCTGGATCATTTGCCTCTGACCTGCTTCGACGAATCCCCGGTCTTCGATGCGCCTTCTGATGAGGAGGTAGCCCAGGACACCGAGCTGGATTCCTTCATGCCGGATGATACGAACGCCGGCTACGACATGATGGACCTGCTCACGCAGCTTGGCGACGATGACGATCTCATCGAAATTCAGGAAAACTACGCCCCCAACGTCATCACTGCCTTTGGTCGCATTGATGGCAAGGCCGTGGGTTTTGTGGCCAATAACCCGATGCATTCAGCGGGTTGTATCGATGCGGATGCCGCCGATAAGGGCGCGCGCTTTATCCGTATTTGCGATGCCTACAACATCCCGCTGGTCTTTGTGGTGGATACGCCGGGTTACCTGCCGGGCGTGGACCAGGAGAAGGCGGGCTTGATTCACCGCGGCGCGAAGTTTGCGTTTGCCGTGGTGGAGGCCACCGTGCCGAAGGTCTCGCTCATCGTGCGCAAGGCTTATGGCGGCGCGTATGCCGTGATGGGCTCGAAGAACCTGACCGGTGATATCAACCTGGCGTGGCCGACGGCCCAGATCGCCGTGATGGGCTCGGCCGCCGCCGTGGTCATGATTGCGGGCAAGCAGCTCGAGGCCGCCGAGACCCCAGAGCAACGCGCGATGACGAAGAAGATGTTCATGGACTTCTACGACGAGACCATGACCGCACCCTATGTCGCCGCGGAGCGCGGATACCTCGATGGCATGATTAAGCCCTCCGAGTCGCGCTTGGCCCTGCGCCGCGCGCTGCGCCAGCTTGCCGATAAGCAAGAGAAGGACCTGCCCAAGAAGCACACCATCTCCCCGCTCTAGCGTCCTGGGGGTTAACTGCCTCGTGTTAGCTGCTCCCGGGATGCATGCTCACTGGGCGACCTAAGCCTCCGCCGCGCGCCCCAGGCACGGGGCGTAACGTTTGGGACCGTTTCGTACGATAGGCATAAAGTCTAGGAATTCAATCGAAGGAGAAACCCAATGCTCTCTAGCGTTCTTGACCTCAGCGGTGACATCATCAACCTCGTCATCATGCTGCTCAACCAAGCAGGCGTGAACGTTGGCGCCCTGAGCTCGAAGTAAGCCAGCGCTTCTAGCCCCTCCTTGTGGAGGGGCTTTTTAATCCCAGACCGGGCTGGGGATGGGGATTGGTGGAGCGCCGTCGGGAGGCAGCCATGCCATGCGGCCCTCAACTCGGTCGATGCGCCCGCGATATGTGGGTCGGGCGGGGTCATCGTCATTGATGGCGTTGTGATATTTACATAGCGGCACGAGGTTGTCGAGGTTGGTCGGTCCGCCATCCTGCCAGCGCCTTATATGGTGCATCTGGCACTCCGCGGCTGGTCGTGTGCAGCCGAGCCAGGCGCACGTCGGATGCTCTGCACTGAGCAAAAGCCGCTGTTTATCGTTGGCAAAACGGCTCCCGTAATACAGATTCACCGGCCCCTCGACCGGGTGGAAGAGCGAGACAAAGCCTCGCTCGGCAAACTGCGTGCGGAGAAATTCAGCGCCGGTCATGGTGCCGCCGTCAGTTGCTTGCAGAATAATATCGTCGCCCTCACCGCGCACAATCTTGTCCAGCTGCTCTAGTCGCACAATCACGTGCGCATGCAAGGCTGGCTTCGGTGCGCCGCCGCCGGAAAAGACTTCGTGGACGGCCTTCAGCAGGTCGTCGGAGGTGGCCTTAAGTGTGCCCACCAGATTGGCAATCGCGCGCGGACGGTCCGTGATGATGAGTTTGTGCATGCCTCCCGCACTGCGTCGCACGCGGACGCCGGGGCTAGGCTCGGGTTTAAGTTCCGAGAGTCTTAGCTTCGCCACGCGCGCAATCTCGCCCTCGGGGGTCGAGCACAATTCCACTCGCAGATCCCAAGCTTGGCGTGAGTTTTTGACGCGTGCCACATGACGCTCAATCTGCAGCAGCGTATCCAGCGCATGGTCCGTCTCCCGCGCACGGCGCTGCTTGGCAGTGAAAGCAGTCTGGCCAAAATAAACGCGGTGAAGTCCTTCGAGCTGCCGCGCCATGCGAGGCGTCGCGCCCAGCGCCAGCATCTCCTCACGGGTGTGGCCTGCGCACAAGGACACGACGTGCATGCCGCGAGCGAGTACCCCGAGTAAGTCCCCCAACTTCATGCCTCACACCCTAAACCGGCCTAAAGCACCCCGCAACCGGAACGCCAAACTCCCAGCTCAAACACCCGAACGTAAGGGGTGAATGTACCATTTCGACTGGGAGTTAGTTGTGACGCGTTGGACTCCGGCGGAAGTTAAGGATGAAAGCAGGCCCCCGGCGTCGTGTAGGGCGAATTGGCAGTTGAAGCACAAACCTTAGGCGCGGGAGCGGGACGCAAAGGCCGCGATGGCTCGCCAGCCAAAGAAGAATAGCGCGGACATCACGGTGGCCACGATGAGGAAGGACCAGTGCGGCAGGCGCCCGTTGACCAGCATCCACAAAGCCATGCCGCCGATGACGGCGCTCAGCCACACGACGGCGCCCTCCTTCCACAGGCCGCTTAGCTTCGTGGCCATGATGATGACCCAGCCGACGAGCGCGCCCACGGTCCACGGCCAGAAGGCATCAACCCAGGAGCTAAAACTCAGGCCACCATGCGCCAGGCGGGCGAGGATGGCGAAGAGTACGAGAGCGAGGACGTCGATAAGCGGGGCAACGCGCATTTAGGATTCCTTCCGGTTCAACGCCGCGTAAGAAAAGCCATCGCGGGCGTAGTGGGCGAAGTAGATGACCCATCCAATGATAGTGATGAGCGCAAAGGAAATAAGCCGGTAGATGATGGCCGCAGAGGTGGCGTGCACCACGGTCAGGCCTGTCGCCACCAGAGGGGTGATGAGCGCGGCCTCCACCGTGCCCACACCACCCGGGGTGACCTGCGCGGACCCAGCCAGCTTCGCAGCCAGGAAGGCCAGGGCCACACCGGCTAGTGTGGTGTCGTCAGCACCGGCGCGCAGCCACGGGATCTCCCCGGTTACCGCCCACACGGAAGCCCATAGCGCGGCCATATCGGCCAGGCGGTGAACCAGCGACGCCCCGGCAACTACAACAAAGGGGCCGCGCGAAAGGTGGACCTCGCCCAGGTTGCGGACTTCTTGGATCGCGCGGTCCCGCTTCGGGCCGGGCCGCAGCTTGCGCAGCCAGCGCTCAAGGGTCACCGGGTGCGAGGTCAGCCAGAAGATGCCGCCGAGTGCCGCGAGCATGAGGGCGATGGTCGTGATCAGCGAACCCAAAGCCATATCTGCGTTGAGGAAAAACACCCCGCCCAGGCCAATGAGCGCGAGGAACATCGAGCTAATGATCGAGGACAAAAACAGGAAGTAGCTGCACAGCGCCACCGACGCGCCCCAGCGGCGCTGCACCTGGAAGGTGAGCAAAGCCGAAAAGGCAGGGCCCGCAGGCAGAGTCGTGGACCAGGCATTGGAGGCCAGCGTGATGGCGTAGGTCTCGCGCAGCGGCACCTCAACGCCGCCGGCACCGATGAGCCGCTTCATTACCTCCGCCATACCCGCGATGGACAGCAGCGCGAAGAACACCACCAGCACGACGGGGAAAGGTTCGGCGTGGCGCAGGCGGCGCAATCCCTCGGAGATGAAGTCCAGCTGGTCGCGGAAGAACCACGCCAGCGCGGCCAGAATCAGCAGGGAGATTATCCAGGTCAGCCAGTTCTTCTTCATCGACCATCCGTGGAATTGAGGCGCTTGACCAGCTCAGAGAAGGGGATGAGCTCCTCGTCAGTATCGGCACTGCGGTTCCCGCGTACGGCGGCTTCGTTCGCGGCGCTTGCCGACGCCCCCTCCACCTCGACCTGTTCAGCCGGAGTCACGGGGGAGTAGTGCGGTTCTGCCTGCTCGGTGGACCCAGTCGAAGAACGCGGATCGTCCCGCTCGCTAGTAACGGCGGGGGACGGCGCAGCCTGTTCAGTCGGTGCGGCCTCTTCGTTGTTCAGCACTGGGGCGGTGGGCGCCGGCTCGGCAGCCGGGGAGTTCTCGCCGCCGAGGCGATGGGTCAGGCGCGTGAGGAAGCGCGGGGCCCACCAGTTGTCCTCGCGCAGCAGGTGCATGACGGCGGGGACGAGGAGCATGCGGACGATGGTGGCGTCGATAAGCAGTGCAAAAATCATGCCGAAGGCGATGTATTTCATCATGACGATGTCGGAGAAGCCAAAGGCTCCCGCGACCACAATCATGATGAGCGCGGCCGCCGTGATGATGCCGCCGGTGTGCGCGGTACCCGCCGCGATGGCCTCGTCCGTGGAAGCGCCCCGGCGGCGGGCTTCTACCATGCGCGAGACTAGGAAGACCTCGTAGTCCGTGGACAAGCCAAAGACGATGGCGATGATGAGCACCAGAATCGGGCTCATCAGCGGGCCGGCGGTGAAGTTGAGCAGGCCGGAGCCGAGGCCATCGACGAACATGAGCGTCAAGATGCCCAGCGTGGCACCCAGCGAGAGCAGCGTCATGATGATGGCCTTCAGCGGCAGGATGAAGGAGCCGAAGACCAGCGCCATGAGGAGGAAGGTGGCCAGCACCACGTAGAGGGCCATCCAAGGGAGGGTCTCAAAGAGCGCGTCGAGGGATTCGACCTCCATGGCCGGGGTGCCGCCGACATACAGCTCCACGCCCTCCGGTGCCTCGATGTTCTCGAGTTCGTGGACGATGCGCCCGTAGTCCTCGCGGTCCTGGATGCCGGCGCCGAGGACGGTGGTGCCGTCGACGGTCGCGGTCTTCGGGCCCATCGGCTCGGTAAGGCCCTGGATGGAGCGGGCTTGCATGACGACGTCGACAAGCTGCTCATTGGTCGCGTTCTTCACCACGAGCTTGACCGGCTCGGTGCGGAAGGAGGGAAATTGCTCGTTGAACTGGTCCTGCGCTACGCGCGCGTCCTGGTTGGGTGGCAGGTAGGTCTCATTGATGCCGCCGAATTTCACGCCCAGCACCGGCAAGGTCAGCGCGATGAGCAGCGCGCAGATGGCGGTGGTCATCACACCCGCGCGGCCCATGGCCCAGCGCGGCATCCGGTACCACCACGTGTCCTCGATGCGGCGCCCGCGCCGCGAGGTCTTGCGCACGGTCCACTTATCGATGTTGGGGCCCAGCATGCCAAATAGCGATGGCAGCACCGTCACCGACAGCAGAGCGGCCAGGCCGACGGCGGAGATGGAGCCGTAGGCCACGGATTTGAGGAAGGCCTGCGGGAAGAGGAAGAGCCCGGAGAGGGATACGGCCACCATGGCGGCGGAGAAGACCACGGTTTGGCCGGCAGTAGCGGTGGTGATCGCCACCGCCTCTTTCGTATCGCGTCCCTTGTCCAGCTCCTCGCGGAAGCGCGAAACCATGAACAGGCCATAGTCGATGGCCAGGCCCAGTCCCAGCAGCGTGACGACGGCCTGCGCGAACACGTTGACCTGCTGGAAGCCAGCCAGGATGGAAAGAATGCCTAGTGAGCCCAGGATGGACAGCCCGCCCACGACGAGCGGCATGAACGCCGCCACGACGGAGCCGAAGACCACGAGGAGCAGCAGGCCGACGAGCGGCAGGGCGGCCTTCTCCGCGCGGGAGATGTCCTTGGCCATGCCCTCATCCAGCGCGTCGGCCACGGCGGTGGCACCCGCGACCTGCACGGGCAGCCCACTGGAGTGCAGAGAATCCTCCATGGTGCGGAAGTCCTTGAGGGTCTGCTCGCCGTCACCTTTGAGCCCGATGGCGGCGAAGGCCGTGGAGTGGTCCTGCGTGATGAGGTTCGGGTTGCGCTTATCAAAGTAGCTGGTGACAGAGTCAATCTGTTCCGGATGCTGAGCCTTGAGGTCATCCAGAAAGGCCTTGGCCTCGGTGGCGTGGGCATCGGGATCGTCGAAAAGCAGGATGACGTCGCCGGAATTATCGCGGCCGAAGGTCTCCAGCTCGATCTGTGCCGCGCTTGTCGACGCCGCCCCCGGGTCCTCCCAGCCCTCCTGACTCATGCGCTCCTCGAGGCGGGTGCCGAAGCCGAAGAAGAGGCCAAGGATGAGACCCACGATGATGAGCGGGATGACCTTGCGGTGGGCATAGGAAAAACGGCCCCAGGAATAAAACATGCGGCTCCTAACTGTGCTCGGGCGCGCGTTCCGGAAGCAGCGCGGACAGCGGGCGGAAAGGCTGCAGCCAGGCGCCACCTGGAGGCAGATTATCTAGGTTAATGCGCGGCAGCGGTTCGCGGAAGACACCCTCGATGTCTTCGAGGTCGACGAATTCGATGTCGGGGTGGGTCAGCGCCCAGGAGGCGTGCTCATGGAAACCGAGCACGCAGGTGGGCAGACCGGAAGCCGTGAGCTGCTCCAGCAGGTGCTGGAAGTTCTGGCCATCAGCCGAGGCCACGATGACACCGGAGAGGTTCTCGCGGTTGGCCTTGATGTATTCGACCATGTCGGGGTCGACATCATCGTCCTCGTGAAGCTTTGGCTTGGCGAAGACGGCGAAGCCGACGTTGCGGATAGCCTCGACCCAGGGGCGGATGACGTCGGCGCCGCCGGGAGTGACGTTGGTGAAGACGGCGGCTTCGGGGGTGGCGTCGTTGTCAAAGGCCAGCTCTACCAGCCAGCGGCCGATGGCATCAAAACGCGGGCGGTAGGCGGCGGTGGGGCGCCCGCCGAGGATGGCGCCAAGCCCCATATCCATGTTGGGCGCATCCCACACCAGAAGGTAGGTGCCGGCCATTACTTCTTCTCCCAGAGGTACTCGGTGATGACGTGTTCCTTATCCAGGCCCTTGCCCTCAAACTTGGTGATGACCTGGCGGTCCGTCAGGATGGGGCATTCCGGCCAGGGCCAGCCCTTGTAATCGAGGGAGGGCTCGACCTCTACGAGCTCGTCGATCCACTCGGCGTAGCCGGCGTGGTCGGTGGCCACGTGGAGCACGCCGCCGGGTTTCAGGCGGGAGGCGAAGAGGTTGAGGGTGCCGGATTGGATGATGCGGCGCTTGTGGTGGCGGGCCTTGGGCCACGGGTCCGGGAAGAAGATACGGATGCCGTCGAGGGACTCGGGCGCGAACATACGCATGAGAACTTCGATGCCATCGCCGCGGACCATGCGGATGTTCTCAATATCGTTGCGGACAATGGAGCCCAGCAGCTTGGCTAGGCCTGGCTTGTAAAGCTCGACGGCAACAATGTTGGTGTCCTTTTCCAACGGGGCCATCGCAGCAGTGGAGGTTCCGGTGCCGGAGCCGATTTCCACGATGGTCTTAGCCCCCTCGCGGTTGAACCAGGCGGGGATGTCGAGGGGTTCGTCGGCAAGCAGGCGTCCCAACTGAGGCCAGTGCTCCTCGAAGAGGGCGTTCTGGTTGTCGGTGAGGGTGCCGCGACGGAAGGTCACGTTGCCGAGGCGTGGGTAGTCCAAATCATTGTTGAACTCGGCGTTGAAATCCGTCTGGAGGCCGCGGCCATGAGGCATCTGCGCGGCGGGATTCTGGGAGGAGTCTGCACTATTCATCAGTTGACATTGTTCCCTTAAGCAGGGGTGAGGGGCAACGTGCCGCGCCGTGGAGGGTGGAGGGTGCCTAGGCGGAGACAGATCAGGGCTCCGCGGGGGTAATAGGACGGGCGTACTGGATGAGTGATGCTTAGAAACAGAGCCCCCGTATGGGGGCGATTGGGGGCGGTGGGTGCCATATTTCACACTTCGCTGTCCTCGACATAGTCGACATGAGCTGGGTGGATATAACCGGGGTGGCGGGCATTACACGTTCTGTTATCACCAGTATCCGTACTCTGGTTGGTGAAACGTCGATAGGGGAAACCTTCGGCGATATAAAGCACTCTGGCCACACCGACCACAGGAGAATGTGAGATGACCGCAACTATTAAAGGCCTTGTAGGTGAACTGCCCACGAAGAACGAGAAGCTTATTTCGTGGATCAGTGAGAGCGTCGAGCTCTTCCAGCCGGAAGAGGTCGTCTTCGTAGATGGCTCTCAGGAGGAGGCTGACCGTCTCGCCGCTGAGCTCGTGGAGAAGGGCACCCTGATTAAGCTCAACGAGGAGAAGCGCCCGAACTCCTACCTGGCGCGCTCGAACCCGTCGGATGTCGCGCGCGTGGAGTCCCGCACCTTCATCTGCACGGAGACTGAGGAGGACGCAGGCCCGACCAATAACTGGGCCCCGCCGGCGGCCATGAAGGAAGAGATGACCGAGGCCTTCCGCGGTTCCATGAAGGGCCGCACCATGTACGTGGTGCCTTTCTGCATGGGCCCCATCAGCGACCCGGACCCCAAGCTCGGCGTGCAGCTTACTGATTCCGCTTATGTTGTGCTCTCCATGCGCATCATGACCCGCATGGGTCAGCAGGCTCTGGATAAGATTGGTGAGAACGGCGATTTTGTCCACGCCCTACACTCCGTTGGCGCTCCGCTGGAGCCGGGCCAAGAGGATGTCGCGTGGCCGTGCAATGACAAGAAGTACATCACGCAGTTCCCGGCAACCAAGGAGATTTGGTCCTACGGTTCCGGCTACGGCGGAAACGCCATCCTGGCCAAGAAGTGCTACGCGCTGCGTATCGCTTCCGTCATGGCGAAGGAAGAAGGCTGGATGGCAGAGCACATGCTCATCCTGAAGCTCACCAACCCGGAGGGCAAGAAGTACCACATCGCGGCCGCCTTCCCGTCCGCCTGCGGTAAGACCAACCTGGCCATGATCACCCCGACCATCCCGGGCTGGAAGGCTGAGGTTGTGGGCGATGACATCGCCTGGATGAGGCTGCGCGAGGATGGCCTGTACGCCGTCAACCCGGAGAACGGTTTCTTCGGTGTGGCACCGGGCACCAACTATGACTCCAACCCGATTGCCATGAAGACGATGGAGCCGGGCAACACCCTGTTCACCAACGTCGCGCTGACCGACGACGGCGATGTCTGGTGGGAGGAAATGGGCGAGGCCCCGGAGCACCTCATCGATTGGCACGGCAACGATTGGACCCCGGCTTCCACCACCAAGGCGGCGCACCCGAACTCCCGCTACTGCGTGCCGATCACGCAGTGCCCGTCTGCCGCTCCGGAGTTTGATGACTGGAAGGGCGTCAAGATTGACGCCATCCTCTTCGGCGGCCGCCGCGCAGATACCGTTCCGCTGGTGACCCAGGCCTTCGACTGGAACCACGGCACCATGATCGGCGCCCTGCTCTCCTCTGGCCAGACCGCTGCCGCTGAGGGCAAGGTCGGCGCCCTGCGCCACGACCCGATGGCCATGCTGCCCTTCATGGGCTACAACGCCGGTGACTACCTGCAGCACTGGATCGATATGGGTGAAAAGGGCGGCGACCGCATGCCGGCCATCTTCCTGGTGAACTGGTTCCGCCGCGGTGAGGACCGCCGCTTCCTGTGGCCGGGCTTCGGCGAGAACTCCCGCGTTCTCAAGTGGATTGTGGACCGCATCGAGGGCAACGTCGACGCTGTTGAGACCGTCGTGGGCCACACCGCTCGCCCGGAGGATATCGACCTCACCGGCCTGGACTTCGACATCGAAGACGTCCGCGAGGCACTTGCCGTGAACCCGGCCGATTGGGCTGGCGACATGGAAGACAACAAGGAGTACCTGACCTTCCTGGGCTCCCGCGTTCCGTCTGAGGTGTGGGACCAGTTCTCCGCGCTCAAGCAGCGCGTTGAGTCTGCCAGCTAGTCTTGGCATCTAAAGAATGCTCCCCTGCGGGGGAGCATTCGGCGTTTTACGGGGGATTAAGCGCGTAGGACGAGGACCAGGTTGGAGGTGAGGAACTCGCGAAGCACCGGCACCTTGGTCACCCACCAGGCCCAGGCAGGGTGGTAGCGCGGAAAGGCTGCGAGGAGCTGCGAGCCTTGCGACGTCACGCCCCGCGCCCAGTCCAGACCTTCGCGTGCGGAAAGCGCGAAGAGCGAGGTGCCGAAGACGTTCTTCGGCGGGTGGCCGTGGCGGCGGATATAGCGGTCGCGGGCGAACTCGCCGCCCACGTAGTGCTCCCACAGGCCGGTCTCGTGCCCGCCGAAAGGTCCCAGCCACACCGTGTAGCTCAAGACCACCAGACCGCCGGGTTTGGTCACGCGCAGCATCTCCTCGCCCATGGCCCACGGGTGCGGGATGTGCTCGGCCACGTTGGAGGAATACGTGATGTCGAAAGTGTTATCCGCAAAAGGCAGGCACGTGCCATCGCCGCGCACTGCTTGGGCCACTGAGATGCCGGCGGCGGCTATCTCACCCACGTCCGGCTCCAGCCCCACATAACTGGCACCGCGCTGGGCAAAGGCGGAAGCGAAATAACCGGGGCCGCCCCCGACGTCGAGCACGCGCGCGCCGGTGAGGGACAAAGAATGATCGCGGGAGAGGGCGTCGACAAGCGCGGCGGTGTCTTGGGCCAGGCCGCCATAAAAGACCGTGGGCGCTGTCTGCTCGAAGCGGAAGGAGCGCAGCAGCCGCCAGGAGCGGCGCAGGGTGGCCAAGGCGCGGGTGCGTTTCATAACCCACTAGGCTAAAGCATCGTCATGAAAATCCTTCTTTTATGTTGGCGCGATTCCACCCACCCGCAGGGTGGCGGTTCCGAGCGCTACCTTGAGCGCGTCGGCGAGTACCTCGCTGCCCAAGGCCACGAGGTGGTCTTCCGTACTGCGCGCCACATGAACGCCGCCAAGCGCGAGCGCCGCAACGGCGTGCTCTATTCGCGCGCTGGGGCCAAGTTCAGCGTGTACCCGCGCGCGTTGGTGGCGATGTTGTTCGGGCGCCGCGGTTTCGATGTCGTGGTGGATACCCACAACGGCATCCCGTTCTTTGCGCGCCTGGCCACCCGGGCGCCCGTGGTGATCCTGACGCACCACTGCCACCGCGAGCAGTGGCCGGTGGCCGGGCCCGTGCTGGCGCGGCTGGGCTGGTTCCTGGAATCTCGCGTGGTCCCCGCGCTGTATCGCGAGAACACGTGGGTGACGGTCTCGGAAGCCTCGAAGCGCGATTTAGAGAAGCTGGGGATTCACGGTGCGCGCATCATTGAGAACGGCCTTGATCCCCTGCCGCAGCACGTGCCCACCCTGGAGCGCGAGGCCGATATCCACCTGGTGACGCTGTCGCGCCTGGTGCCGCACAAGCAGATTGAACACGCCATGGACACCGTGGCGCGGATTCCGGGGGCGATTCTCGACGTCATCGGTTCCGGCTGGTGGGAATCCCAGCTGCGCGAGTACGCCCGGGCCCACGGGGTGGAAGACCGCGTGCGCTTCCGCGGTCAGGTCACTGAGGACTATAAACATGCGCTCCTCGCGCGCGCCGACGTGCACCTTATGCCCTCCCGCAAAGAAGGCTGGGGTTTGGCAGTCATGGAGGCGGCCCAACATGGGGTTCCCACGGTAGGTTATGCCTTCGGCCTGCAAGACAGCGTTATCGCCGGTGAGACTGGTGTGCTGGTGCAGCGCGAGGAGGAGTTCGCGCAGGCGGTGCGCACGCTTGTCGACGATCCCTCCCTCCGCCACCGTTTAGGCAACGCGGCGCGCGAGTTGGCGGCTACTTTTTCGTGGGAGAAAACCGGCGCGCGCTTCGAAGAGTTGCTAGAAGCGGAAGTGCGCACCAAGCGGCGCTAAGAACCCACGGGGCGGGTGTCGGTTGGGCGTTCGTGGTGACAACGATGCGGCCATCCTCGACGACTGCGCCCACGCCGAGTTCCTCCAGCCGGTTGAGGTCGCGGTTGGTCCAGGCTTCGGCGGCCGCGAGGTAGCGCGGCGATGGCTCATCCACTGTCACACCGTCGACGGTGAGCTCCCCGGAGTCGAGCTTGTTCGCGGCCTTGGAGTAGGGGTCGAGGGCGATGCCGCCGTCGACTACGACCATGGCGGGGCGGTCGGCGAAGAAGGTCAGGCGGCCATCGAGCTCTTCGATGAGCTGGCGGTCGATGCCCGTCTCACGCGGCTTCAATACGGCGAGCTCCCGCGGGGCATCGGGGGCTTGGAGCAGGCAGGCACACAGGGCGAGCGCGGCCGGAAGCTGGCGCAGGGACGCGATGCCCGCCACGGCCAGCGGCAGGGCGAGCAGGCTGAGCTTGGAGGAATCGCGCAACAGGCCCGCGCCGGGGATGTGCTCGATGGCGAACGCAGTAAGCCCGGGCGCCAGCGCGCCGAGGATCGCCAGGCCCATGCCGAGAACCGCCAGGGCCGCTAGCGGGCGCACCTCGCGCCGGGACAGGCGGGCAGCGCCCAAGACGGCGAGGGCGGCAACAGCAAGCCCCGCCACGGCGAAGCCATGTTCGCGGGAGGCTGGCACCGCTGCGGCGTTCCAGATGCCACCGAAACCCAGCAGCGAGCCGACCGTTCCCACATAGGCCTCCGCGCGCGGGGCGAAGGCCGCGGTTTGGGCGGCGGGATCACCGTTAGTCATGGGCGCGGCCGAAAGTCCGCCCACAAGGCTTGGAATCAGCCACGGCAACCACAACAAGACTGAGCCGCCAGCGAAGAGCCACCTTCTTCGCCCTTCGCGCTCACAGACAACCGCGATGAGGCCCCCGAAGAGCCCGCCGGTGGGCGTCAAGGACGCGGCCCACAGCGCCAGCCACGCCACGCGCGGGTGGCAGTTTAAGCACCCCCACGCGATCACGGGCGCCAGCCAGGCCGCGACCGCCAGCGACCACTGGCCCTGCAAGAGGCGCTCGATGACGAAAGGATTGGCCACCGCGCACGCCATCGCCGCAGCTGCGGCCCACGGGCTGAATTGTGGGCGCTGGCACGCCCACAGACCCGCCACCCACGCCGAGGCACTCGCCGCACCGAGGATAAAAACCCTGGCTATCCACGCCCCGCCAACGAGGGCAAGCACCCCGTCCTGCGGAGCATTGCGCGCAGGCAAATCGCCGGCGCCGAAGGCAGAGGCGGTGAACGCTGGGTGCTCAAGCAACACCATGTCGCGCCACAGGAACTCGCCGGGCAGCGCAAAGGGCCAGCACACCGCGAGAACGAGCACCACGCCCCACGCGCCGAGGGCGGTGCGCACCGCGCGGGAAGCCCAGGAGGTAGTCACGGGTGCCTATGCGCTCTGCGCTGCATGGCGGCGCATGAACATCGCGGCCGCCACCGCCAGCAACGCCACGCCGATGGCTTTGCCCAGCCAGCCCACGAGGCTCAAGATCTTGACCGTGTCGATGACCCGGCGGACAGAGTCGAGGCGTTCGGTGCGGGTGGAATCGGACCAGGAGAGGGGGACGTCGAGAAGCGCACGCTCGTGTGTGTCATCGGCATCGACCATCGCCTGGGCCTGGCGCGCATCCGTGGCCCAGAAGATGCGCGGGTGTTCCTCCTCGTTGACGATGGTGCCGGTCGTGGGCTCGACCCACACCGTGCGGCTCACGGCGTAGAAAGGCTCGAGGATGACGTGCGATTTCGGCTTGAGGTTGTAGCGCTCTAAGGATCCCGGCGAGTAGAAATCGCCCGCCGGGCCGGAGCGGTGGGCGTCGAAGGCGAAGACCTCCCCGAGCGAGACCGGCGCGACATCCTGGTGAAAGACGTAGGTGGGGATGCCGTCGAGTTTTTCATCGCGCAGGAAGTCGATGGGCTCCGTGTCCTGTGTCAGCGGATCGAAGAAAGGATAGGAGCGCTGCTCCGCGCCGGAAGGGAAGAAATAGCTGATGCCGTCGCGCTCCACTCGGTCTTCCACCTGCACGTCGAAGGCGGGCAGCTCGATGTGCTGAGTCGTATTCGGCCCCGCCACCGGGTAGGCGGATTCGCGGTTGAGCTGGGATTCCTCGGTGATGTGCGCGATGGTCTCGCCGTTTAAGGTGAGGTCAGTGGTGGACTGCGCGCGGGCCACGGAATCCTTCATCGCGGGGGCGGTGGTGGTGTGGCGGGTAAACGTGACTCCGTCGTGCTCCGCGTGGATCTCTAGGTTGAGGTCCCTGGGCAGGGGGCGGGACTGGTTGTTGTACAGCGGCGGAAGGATGGACCCGAGTATGAGGAACACCGCGGCGGCAATCGTCACCTGCGCTAGGCGGGAGCGAAGGAACACGTCAGCTCCGATCGGTCGAGGGATTCACTGCAGAAATAGTATCGTAGTGGGCCATGCGCTTTCTCCCTGAGCTCGAAGGCGTGCGTGCGCTGGCAGCGCTGGCGGTCGTGATCACGCACGTGTCCTTCCAGACGGCCACCGGCTGGGCTTGGGCTGAGCGCTTGGATTATGGGGTGGCGGTCTTCTTCGTGCTCAGCGGATTCTTGCTGTGGCGTCGACGACATGCGCATACGGCGGGGCAGTATCTTCTTTCCCGCGTGGCGCGTTTGGCACCGCTGTATGTCGTGTGCGTGGTGGCGGTACTCGCCTTGCTTCCCGACGCCTCCCCCTTAACCCTCCCGCAAGTCATCACCAACCTGACCGGCACGCAGCTCTATATTGCTGACGGCCTGGTTCCCGGGTTAACGCAATTGTGGTCGCTGTGCGTGGAGTTCGCCTTCTACGCGGTGTTGCCGTTGTTGGCGTGGGGGTTGGATAGGTTTTCTGCGCGTTTAAGGGTTGTGCTTCTTGCGGTTGCTGGCGTACTGAGTTTGTTCTGGGGCTTCCTGCCATTCGTAGCCGGTTATGAATCCGGGGATGTCAATACTCAGATTTGGCCGCCGGCGTATTTCTCGTGGTTCGCGGTGGGGATGCTGGCCGCGGAGGCGGAGGCCGCGCAGGTACGCCTGCGCGCCGGGCGGATTGTGCGTCCGGTCTGCTGGGTGGTGGCCGCGGGCTGCGTGTGGCTGGCGAGCCGCGAGTGGTTCGGCCCGCAGGGGCTGGTGCATCCTGAGCCTGGCGAGTTTGCGCGCCGCATCGCGGTGGGTGCTGTGTGCGGGGCCTGCATCGTGGTGCCGGTAGCGCTGGCGCCGCGGGAAAGCTGGCTGGCCTCCGAGTGGATGCGGGCGCTGGGCCGCTGGTCTTATGGGGTTTTCATGTGGCATGTGGCGGTGCTGGCCATTGCCTTCCCGCTGTTGGGTGTGTCTGCCTTCTCGAGTGCTGCCGGGGATTTCGCGGTGGTTTCGGTCTTTACTGTGGTGGTCAGCTGTGTGCTGTCTGCCGCGACCTATGTGCTTGTCGAGGTCCCCGGCCGCGACCTCATCCGCTCTCTCGCCTTTACTCGCGGTCGTATCGCCGTCCCGCGTTCGCTGCCGCGCCTCGCCTCCGATTCTGCGAGCGCTTCCGGTTCCGGATCCCCCGCCAGCGCCGCTGGCTCTACTGATTCTGCTTCCTAGCCGGCCGCTGTGGCCGCGCCGCCGCTTCACACATGGCATTTTCCAGAAGGCATTAGTCAAACGGTTTCCTTGACCCCAAACAAACCTTTTGCATCGCCGCAGATGGTTTCCTTGACCCCAAAGACACCATCTGGCTAATGCCTTTTGAGGGGAACCATATGCGGTGAGGCAGGGTACCTACGGCGTGCTGCGGGGTGGGAGGCAGGCGCACGTGATAGCCGCAATGCAGAGTAGCTGCACGAGCAGCGAATCGCCGGCGTAGCCCTCTGCAGGCCAAGGTGCGCGGGCGAGCATCGCGCCCGCGGCCAAGGTGAGCGCGCCCGCCAGGTAGTCGGGGCGCAGCGTGGTCCAGCGGGTAATGACCCACGCCGCGGCAGCGGCGGCAACACCGGGAAGACCCGCGACGAGCACCATCGTTGCCGCGACGAGTAGCGCCAGACGGACACGCGCCGAGAGAGACGAGTGGGCAACACGGGCGGGCGAGGCCGTTTGGGAAGCCGCGGAGGATACCGGGAGGGCGGCATCGGCGACTGGGCCGCTTGCGGCTGAATCGTGTGTTGCGTAAGCAGCAGGCGAGGCAGCGGAGGTGGCGGGGGAAGCGGATTGAGGGCGGGGGCCGCGGGCCATGACGAGCAGGCACAGCGCGGTGGTCAGCGCGGCGAGCGCGCCGCCGAGGCCCAAGCCGACGCGATAGGCGCGGTCGGCAGCAAAAGACATGTGGAAGGTGCCACTGGCACCGGCGGGGACGAGGAAGGCCTGCGTGTCCGCATCGATGGAACGCGGTTCGAGGGCCAGCGGTTCCGAGCTAGTGGCCGGCGTCGAGGCCGGCGCTGAGTTTGGTGCCGAACCTGGTGTCGAGACCGCGGCTGTGTTGGGGGAGCGCAGCTCGCCGCGCAGGCCCTCGTTGAAGGCACGGCCGGTGATGAGGAGGCGGTCGTGGTCGGCGGGCTCGATGGGCTCACCAGAGGTGAGCCGAGCAAAGTCGTGGTTGCCGCCGGAAGCGAGCGGGGTATAGCCGGTGTCGGATGGGTCGGTTGCGGCGGCCGGGTCCGCGGAGGAACCGGTTTTGTCCTCGGAAGCTGCGCGCGAGGAAGCGGGAAGGGGCGCGGGCAGGGAAGACACGGTATCGGTCAGGGCTGCCCAGTCGCCGGTGGTGCGCAGGAGGTGCTGTCCCGCGGAGAGATTGAGGGTGGTGTTGGGGGCGTGGGGGGAGCCGTCGATAAGCACTGTCTTCTCGCCGGAGACCCGCACCGTCATATCGCGCGGGACGGTGAAAGAGCGGATGAGGATGTGTTCGTTGTCCTGCTGGAAGAGGAACTGTTCGGCATCCGGCGAGTTATCGGGCACGGTGACGATGCGCCGCGGGGTGGGCTGGTCCACGATGGAGGCCTCGGCAATCCCGGTGCGGCGCTGTGGCTCGATGCGGATGGTGGAGGCCTGCGCGCCGGGCACGCGGATATCGCGGGCGCGGTAGGCCTCCATGGTGACGGTGACCTTGGAGTCGCCGTTGTGGATGGTCACCTCAGTCGTGCCCGTGGTCATCAGCCGCAGCGTAGGCGAGGTCCACGAAGACGCAGAATGCAGCTCTAACCAGCCGGAATCGCCGGGTGCTGGCCACCAGGCGGTGGAGTTTTCGTCGTCGACGGCCGCGGTGAGAGAGCGCGCCGGGTTTGCCCCGCCGAAGGCGGAGGCATCTGCGGCAGACGAGGATGCGATGACGCGGCCATCGTGCTCCACCACCTGGGTCAGCGGGCCGGCAGAGGGATAATCGCGCAGTCGGTTGCGCACCGTCGATGGGTCGCTAGAGGCCAACGGCGCGGACACTGGGCCGGAAAGCGTGCCGTAGTTGCGGTCACGCAAGGTGGGAGTATCGGTGACGATATCGGCGTTGGCGGAGACGAGCTCGTGGGGGCCTTCCAGGAGCGCGAGCGATTCCCCACCGCCCGCCACGCGCGGCGGGTCCGCAGGCGCCAGGTTCATGGAGAGGTCGGGGTCGAAGACCACGACGTCGACCTCCCCGAAGGTGTGGACCTCGCCCGGGATGTGGTCCGAAGAACCAGACATGAGGTCGTGGCGCACCGCGACGGCCCCGATGCCTAGGCGTTGCAACACTAAGGGCGCGGTGGCAGGGTCGCGTTCGATCTGCGCCATCGCACCGTCCAGACCACGGATGGCCTCGGGCGGGATGAGGGGGACGGCGTCGCGGACGGCCCAGGGGACGTCGAGAAGCGGCTGCGCCGGCTCATCGCGCGTCCACCCCCAGTCCTGGCGGGCAAAGGACGCCGGTGGGTAGATGAGCACGCGCGTATCCAGGCTGTTCATGAAAGAAGCGGCCTCCTGCCAATAGCTGGGCACCTCCTCGTAGGCCCCCTTCGGCAGTAGCCTGCCCGCCCACGCCGGGGCGGTCGCGCCCATCACCACGAGGCACACCAGAAGGCCCGCTGCTTCACGACGCCCCAGTGCCAACGTCCGCGGCAACCTCACCCGGGCAGCAATCGCGGCCACGCCGAGTACCAGTGGGATGCGCACCAGCGGGTCGAATTTGTGCACATTCCGCAACGCGGCCAGCGGGCCATCGAGCGCGTCGAGGTACCACGCGGCATGCGTGCCTAATATGGCCACGCCCACGAGCAACATCGCAGGCCACAGGCGCGGCAGCCGGGCCAGGCCCATAAGACCCAGGGCGGCCACGGCCACGGTGACAAGCACGAAGACCGGCTCGGTGGCCAGCTCGTTGCCGGCAACGCGCTCGGTATCCACAAACGGCGCCCAACTGGTGGTGCCGCGCAGGATTTCCGCCAGGTTGAGCCACCGCGTGGTCACGCCGGCGGACTCGATGAATTCCGTGAAAGGCGGGGCATAGCGGCCCAGGATGAGCAGCGGGGTAATCCACCACGCGGATACCGCAGCGCACCCAGCCAACCACACCAGGCCGGTCTTGCCCGCGCGCCGCCACAGCAGGATCACACCCGCCGGCAGGCAAGCGGCGAGTGTGGCCGTGGCGTTAACCGCGCCCATGCACGCCACCGCCACCACCGAGGGTGCGGCATCCCGCCAGCACAGACGGCCCGGCCGCAGGAAGGGCAGCAGCACCCAGGGGGCCAGCATGACCGGCCAGGTCTCCGAGGAAATCGCGCCCAGCGTGGTCAGCGTGCGCGGGGAGAGCGCATAGAGGAGGCTGCCCATCAGCGCGGCATAGCGCGGCGCGGCGGGAAGCACTGTGCGGACCACGCGGAAGAAGCCCAGAAAGCCCACGGCCAGGACCAAGAACCACCAGGCGCGCTGCGCTATCCAATCCGGAAGTGGGTCCGCCAGCAAGAAGAACAAGCCCTGGGGGAAGAGGTAGCCATAGGCCTGGTTCTGGAGCTGGCCCAGCGTAAAAGTATCGGTATAGGCGTGCAGGGCGCCGGCCAAAAACCCAGCCGGGTTGGCCACCAGGTCGTGCTTAGTATCGGCGGCGGTCAGCCCCCATGGCTGCACCAGAACCACGAGGGCTAAAAAGAAAAGCCCCCCGATGCGTGCGCGCACGCTTACTCGCGGGAGCCGTACTCCGGCCCGCCCATCACGGCGTCGGAGGCCTTGACGGAATTATCGTTTGGAACGGCATCTGCCTGCGAGAACTGCGCGATGCCCAGGATGGTTACGACACCTAGCGCTACGCCAACGACCGCGCTGCCCAGGGCCGGGCCCAGGGTGCGCTTGTTGAGTGAATCGCTGTCGAATGCCATGGCGCCAGATTCTAGCAGCTCGATGCCGCCTTTTAGGAGTGGCTCTCCGCTGCGTCGTCGTCCTCCTCATCGTTCTCCGGCGGAACGATGAAGACCGGCAGGCCTGCGTTGCGCACGATGTACTCCGCGGTGGAGTTGTTCCACAGCGAGCGGAAGCCGGTTAGCGCGCGGGTGCCGGTGACGATGACATCGATGTCGAGTTCTTGGGCGGCGTCGACAATCGCGCTCTGAATCGTCGTCACGGATTCCACCAGGTGGGCATGGCCCCGCAGCCCCAAGGTCTCCGCCTTGGCGATGCCCTGGCGGCAGATGGCGAGGGCCTCCTCGTAGGCCGGATCATCTTCCACGCTGTCTGGTGAGACCGTGGATTGGTGCAGCCCGGTGCGGCTGACGGCGCGGGCGGCCTGGCGTGCGGACGGCTCCCACGCGGTGAGGATCTCGACGTCGGTGGGGCGCAGGAGCCGCGCGGCGTACTCGAGGGCGCGGTCGGCGCGGTCGGAGCCGTCATAGGCAATGAGCATGGTCTCTCCGTTATTCATGTGACCATCCTAACAACCGGTTGTTTCCCGCGCGGGTGCTTCAGGCACACTGGTGGGCATGAGAAAAGCAATGCCCGCCCTCCTGTTGAGTGCTACCTGTGCGCTGAGCGCGTGTAGTGAGGAGCCTGTGCTTTCCGACGCCCCGCCCAGCGAAACCAGCGCCGCGGCCTCGAGCGCCGCGTCGGGGGACGCGGCAGAACACGATGCCGCGCTTGAGGGCGTCCGCGCTCGCGCTGCCGTCAAGCTCATGCCGCCGGCGCTGAACTACGAGGATGCCCGCGCGAAACTCGAAGCCGGCGTGGGCGGGCTCTTTATCCCCAGCTGGGCCGACCCTGAGCTGCTCAGCGATGGCCCGCGGGGAGTGAACGCCCTGCGCGAGGAGATGGGCCGTGACTTTGAAGTCTCCATCGATTTCGAGGGCGGGCGCGTGCAGCGCTTCTCCGAAATCTTGGGTGACTACCCCTCCCCGCAGGCCATGGCGGAAGGCCATAGCCCGGAGGAGGTCGAGGCCCTGGCCACGGAGATTGGGCAGAGCCTGCGCGCCCACGGTGT
Organism: Corynebacterium sp. HMSC069E04; assembly: GCF_001813175.1. Taxonomy (NCBI): domain Bacteria; kingdom Bacillati; phylum Actinomycetota; class Actinomycetes; order Mycobacteriales; family Corynebacteriaceae; genus Corynebacterium; species Corynebacterium sp. HMSC069E04. The sequence continues at coordinate 55,644 of NZ_KV811640.1, forward strand.
GACGGTGGACTTCGCCCCCGTGCTCGACGTGGATGGGGGAGACCTGGAGGTCGTCGGCGATCGCGCCTTCTCCACCGACCCACAGGCCGCCGGCGAGTATGGCGCGGCCTTTGCCCGCGGGTTGCAGGCCGCCGGCGTGAAGGCCGTGTTCAAGCACTTCCCGGGCCACGGGCGTGCCTCCGGGGACACACACCTGGGTGAGGCCGTTACCCCGCCGCTGGAAGAACTGTACGGACACGAGTTCGTGCCTTTCCACACGGCAATCCCGCAAGCCCCGGAAGCGGCCCTCATGATGGGCCACCTCGTGGTGCCTGGGTTAGGGGACGAGCCCGCCTCCCTCAACCCGCGGGCTTACCAGCTGGCCCGCGAGGAACTGGGTTTCGAGGGCACGATTTACACCGATGACCTGGGAGGGATGGCCTCCATCTCGGAGAACTTCAGCGTGCCGGAGGCCGTGGCCGCAGCCCTCACCGCCGGGGCCGATATGCCGCTGTGGTCCACCGACGATGACATCAACGCGGTCATCGACGCGGCCGCCGACGTGGTGGCCCAGCAAGAGGGCGACTAGTAAAAACCAGCTGGCAGCCGTTAATCTCGTACACGTGAAAAAGGCAATCGGACACAGCCAACAGCGGCGCAAGGGGCTCCAAGTGGCCCTTGGCGTGCTCGTTGGACTTCTACTCATCGCCGGCATCGCCTACGCGTGGGACGTCATGGCCAACCAGCACAAGGTTCCGCGCGCGACGTCGGTCGGCGGCGTGGACATCTCCCGCATGGAGCGCACCGCTGCGGTGGAGAAGCTGGAGCAGGAGCTTGGGGACGTCGCGGCCCAGCCCGTGGATATCCGCTCCGGGGAGAAAAGCTCGCAGCTTATCCCCCAGGACTCCGGCCTGAGCCTGAACTATCAGAAGGCCGTCGATGGCATCCCCGATGCCTCCCTGAACCCCTTCTCGCGCCTGTACAGCTTCATCAAGCCCACCCAGGAAATCCCTGTCGCCGTGGACATCGATGAGAACCAGCTTTCCGGCCAGCTCGAGCGCGTGGGCAACGAGCTGAAGATCGAGCCGAAGGACGGAAACCTGGAGCTTATCGACGGCTCCCTCAAGGAGACCGCACCCGAACTGGGCCAGGCGGTGGACGAGGGGGAGCTGCACGAGGGCGTCGTCAAGCACTGGCTCGACCCCGAGGGCGTCGAGGTTGAGCCGATGGTGGTGGAGCCGCAGATTAATGATGAAGCGATTGAGGCCATGCGCACCGGGGATGCCGCCCGCGCGCTGGATAACCCGCTCACCCTGAAGGGCGAGAACAACACCACCGGCACCTTGCGCAAGCCGGAGATTTCCCAGTTCGTCTCCATCGCCGCGGAGGATGGCGAGCTACGCCTCAAGGTGGATAAGAACCGCGCGCGCGAGCTTTTCCAAGAGCGCATGCAAGGCTCCGAGGTGCCCGGCACCAACGCCAAAATTTCCTTCAGCGGCAACGACAAGCAGATCACGCCCTCGGTGGATGGCTCCATCATCGACTGGGAGAAGACCCTCGAGGGCTTCGAGGACCGTGTGAGCAGCGAGGACGACCGCGAATGGGATGCCGATTACAAGCCGGACCCCGCAGACTTCACCACGGAAATGGCAGAGAAGGCCACCTTCGATGAGACCGTGTCCGAGTTTTCTACCGGCGGTTTCTCCGGGGCCTCCGGCACCAATATCCGCCTGGTGGCCCAGGAGGTCAACGGTGCCGTGGTCAACCCGGGTGAGACCTTCTCCCTCAACGGCTACACCGGCCCGCGCGGTACCGCGCAGGGCTATGTGGAATCCGGCATCATCATCGACGGCCACGCGGGCAAGGCCGTGGGCGGCGGCATCTCTCAGTTCGCCACCACCTTGTACAACGCGGCCTACTTCGCCGGCATGGAGGACGTGGCACACACCCCGCACTCCTATTACATTTCGCGCTACCCGGCTGGCCGCGAGGCCACCGTGTACGAAGGCGCAATTGACCTGCAGTTTAAGAACACCTCCAACCACCCGGTGCGCATCGAAACCAGCTTTGGTGACGAGATCACCGTGCGCTTCAAGGGCGTGAAGACGGTTGAGGTCGAGTCCATCAACAACGGCCGCTGGGCCAAGACCGAGCCGCAGCGCAAGTCGGTGAGCGAGGACTGCTCGCCGTCGTCTGGCACGCCGGGCTTCACCACCTCGGATACCCGCGTGATCAAGGACCTCTCCGGCAAGGAAATCTCCCGGGAGACCACCACCACGGTCTATGACCCGCAGCCCATCGTTACCTGCGGTTAAGCCATGACCCGGCCGATGCACACCGCGGTGAAGGACCCGGCGGACGTCGATCAGCTGGCCCAGCACCCAGTGAAGTTTGGTCGCGTCGCCGGCCTTTTCGCAGCCCACCGCGGCACGCTGCTTGTGGTGGTAGCGCTCATCATCGCCACCTCCGGGCTGACGGTGGTGCAGCCTTTCTTGGTGCGCCGCACCGTGGACGAGGCCATTCCCAACCACGACACCGCACTGCTGTTGTGGCTGGTGGGCGGCATGCTGGCCATCACCGTGGTCTCTCAGGCCATCGGCGTTATCCAGTCCTTTTTATCCGCGCGGGTGGGGCACACCATCATGCACGAGCTGCGCACGCAGGTCTTTGCCAACCTGCAGCGCCAATCGCTGCAGTTCTTTACCAATAACCGGGGCGGCGAGATCCAATCCCGCCTGACCAATGACATCGCGGCGATGCGCGGCATGGTGACCACCACCGCGACCTCCGTGGCTAGCAACCTCACCATGACGGTGGCCACGTTGGTAGCGATGGTGGCGCTTTCGCCCACCCTCTCGCTGTTGTCCTTGCTGGTGCTGCCACCCGCCGTGTGGCTCACCCGCCGCGCCGCCGTGCTGCGCCGCAGCCTTATGGAGAAAAACAGCCGCGCGCAGGCGACGTTGCAGCAGACCATTTCGGAGAACCTGTCCGTGTCCGGCATGCGCCTAGCGGCAACGCTGGGCGCGCAAGAGCGGGTTTATGACGGGTTTGAGACAACCTCGCGCTCGCTTATCCGCTTGGAGCTGGAATCGCAGCTGGCCGGGCGCTGGCGTATGGCGCTGACCCAAATCATTTTCGGCGTGATGCCGGCGCTAATTTACCTGGTGGCTGGTCTGCGCCCGGGGATTACGATTGGCACGCTCATCGCCTTTTCTACTCTGCAGACCCAGATTTTCCGCCCGATTACTGGGCTGCTCAACGTGGGCGCGCAGTGGGTGGCGTCCATGGCGCTGTTCAGCCGCATCTTTGAGTACTTGGACCTGGAGCCCGAGCTCGCAGAAGCCACCGAGCCCGCCCAGCTTGCCGACGCCACCCTCACCCTCCAGAACGTTTCCTACCGCTACCCCGGCACCGACACCGACGCGCTTTCCGACGTCTCCCTTTCCATCCCCGCCCACACCACCACCGCACTTGTGGGGCATACCGGTTCCGGCAAGTCCACGGTGGCCGCGCTCCTGGCGCGCTTGGCCGATCCGACTGAAGGCTCCGTAACCTTGGGCGGTGTCGACCTGCGTGATGTACCGGCGGAGCAGCGCGCCGACGTTATCGGAGTGGTCTCCCAAGAGACCTACTTGATCCACGGCACGGTGCGGGAGAACCTCCTCTTCGCGCAGCCGAATGCGAGTGAGGAACAGATGTGGGCGGCGCTTAACGCCGCGCGCGTGGACGAGGTCATCGCCGCGCTGCCGGAAGGTCTGGACACAGTGGTGGGCTCGCGCGGCTACCGCTTCTCCGGCGGTGAGCAGCAGCGCCTTTCGCTTGCCCGCACGTTGCTGCGCCAACCACGGGTGCTCATCTTGGATGAGGCCACCTCCGCCCTCGACAACGAGACGGAGCGCGCCATCCAGGAGGCAGTGCTTGGCGCGGATGCTACCCGCTTGGTCATCGCCCACCGCCTGTCCACTATCCGCGATGCCGACCAGATCATCGTCCTCGACGCTGGCCGCGTGGTCGAGCGCGGCACCCACGCCGAGCTGCTTGCGTGCGGCGGTGCCTATGCGGCGCTTCTTCGTGCTGTCGACGAGGCTCAGAGTACGTAGAGAGCTCTTGTCAGGAATCTTAACGCTATTAACTCTTTGGTACGTGGGCTGTTGAAGGCTGAGAATCTAAATGAGTTCAGGGTACCTTGAGCGCTCTTGGTGACGCTTCCTTTTATGGGTCATCAAAGGGGATGTTCTACCTGGTGGTATTGGCAGCATATATGGTTCGTTTCGTCGTCGTTGGAAGGTGCTCTCTGGGAAGCTACTCTCCTGCGTGAAGCTTGCATTCTATGTAACGGGTGTAAAATCGAGCAGGCTTACCCCCTTAAAGGGGTAATCTGTTCAGTTTCACACAAAACTAGATGACGTCTCGAAAGCATTAGTTGAACTGCAGAAGGAGTCTTCACGTTTGGGTGGACCGTGCGGATTCTTGAGAAGTTTAGCCGGTTTTGCGGGGGAGGAGCTTTAGTCGGGGACTTTGCCCAACACGCTGGGGTAGAATCTAGTTATGTAATCCACAGGCTATCGTTAGTTAAGGTTGGGGCCTGCGTAGACGTTTCCACCTGAAAACTACTCTCGGCAGGCGAAAGATTCTTAGCAACGAGTCAGGTCATGGTGCGTGAACCGTGGGGAATGGATTGCACACAGCCAATGAGGCGCGGTGCCTCATTTCAGAACTCGTGTAAAGGACCAGTTTCCGTGAACAAGATCTCTCGTACCGCTCGTTCAGTTGCCTTCGCTGCTATCGCCGGACTCGCTTTGGGCGTTTCCGCTCCGGGTGCACTGGCCCAGGAGAATCCTGGCGCTGAGCAAGGGGCCGTGAACAAAGCAAACATCGATTTCACTAAGAAGGGCTCTATCACCCTCTTCAAGAAGAAGGGTGCTGAGTCTGGTACTGAGGCTACCGGTAAGGAAATGGCAGGCGTTCCGGGTGAGGCTCTGTCTGGCGTGACCTACAAGATCACCAAGCTCGATTACGACCTGCAGAAGGATGATTGGGCGGCGTTCCCGAAGTCGGCTGCTGACGTCAAGGACGACAAGAAGACTGCGGAAACCAAGGAAGAAACCACCGGCACTGATGGCAAGGCAGCTTTCACTGATCTGCCTTTGGGCATCTACTTGGTAGAGGAAACTAACGCTCCGGACGGCATCGTTGCCGGTGCTCCGTTCATCGTGTCGGTGCCGATGGTTAACAAGGCATCGGATGCCTGGAACTACGACGTCATCGCGTACCCGAAGAACACGAAAACCACGACCAAGAAGACTGTCAAGGATGCAGATCAGAACATCCAGGACGCGTACACCTACACCATCAACGCGGATGCTCCGACTTGGGGTGAAGGCAAGAGCCTGACTGCCTTCCGCTTCGAGGATCAGCTGGATCAGCGCCTTGATTTCCAGAAGGTCACTGAAGTTAAGGCTGGCGATACGGTTCTCACTGCGGGTGACTACAAGGTCAATGACCCGAAGGCCAACGGCAACAAGCTTGTCGTAACCCTCACCGAGCAGGGCCTGGCTAAGGTCAACTCCGGTGACAAGTTGTCCCTGACTTTCGACGTCAAGCGCAAAGAAGTCGGTGCCACCACTGAGCTGAAGAACCAGGCTGACGTCATCTTCAACAACCCGAACACGGGCAATGAGGTCAAAAACAAGACCAACGAGGTCGTGACCTATCACGGCAAGCTCAAGGTTGTGAAGAAGGATGGCAAGGAAGCCGGCAAGGTCCTGCAAGGTGCGGAGTTCGAGCTCTACCGATGTGCCTCCGCGCAGGATAAGCTCGAGAACCCGCTGACGGTAAACGGTGCGAACAAGTGGACCACCGGTGAGGACGGCACCATCACTATCGATGGCTTGCATGTCACCGATTTCGCGGACAACGCACAGGTCACTGACGTGAAGAAGTTCTGTCTGAAGGAGACTAAGGCTCCGGCCGGCTATGCGCTGCCGGAGAAAAACGTTACTGAGATTGACTTCACTCGCGACAACATCGCGAAGACTGGTGAACTGAACGGTGACGACAAGATTACCCTCGTGTCCGAGATCGACAACATTAAGCAGGACACCCCGAACCTGCCGATGACCGGTGGCGCCGGTGTGGGCATCCTGGCTGCTATTGGCGCAGCGATTGTTGCTGCTGGTGCTTGGTTCGCTCGTCGTACCGCGCGCAACTAATAGCCGGGCATAGTTCCGGTGGTGCAGACCATCCATGATGGTCTGCACTGGGGGTCGGGTAACCAAAGTAGGGTGCTCGACCCAGTTAGGGGACTTAGATTGCAGTCCCCTTCTTTCTCTCTCGTTGTTATCCCGGTCGCGCGGTGTTTGCGCGTGGGACATTGATTTGGGTGGTGCGGGTCGTTGACTTCGGTGTTAGACCAAGATTCGAGCCGGCGGCACAGGCGCCGTGGAGGTCTAGTCCTTCCGGCGGTAATCGTTGTCGTCGGGTTGTTGGTGATGCTGTACCCAGTGGTCTCGACCGCATGGAACAATTGGAATGCCTCACGGGTGGCACAGGAATATGCGCGACTGGATAAAGAGACACCGGCACAGGTGCAGGATTCGGTCTGGGATGCTGCGCATGCATACAACGAGGAGCATACGTCGGGTCCGATTCTGGATCCGTGGCTGAACCGTATCGGGGTAGACAATCCCGACTATGAGGCTTATCTGAAGCAGTTGGGCGAGAACGAAGCGATGGCTCGCCTCGTGTTTCCAGCGGTAGATGTTGATTTACCGGTGTTTCACGGCACCGCGGATAAGACACTGCAGCGTGGATTAGGGCATTTGTATGGCTCTGATTTGCCGGTAGGCGGACCAGGAACCCACTCCGTCATCACGGGGCACACGGGCCTAGCGAATTCGACAATGTTTGATCACCTCGACTCTGCGACCGAGGGAGATGCGTTCTACATCCAGGTTGCTGGCCACAAATTGAAGTACGTCGTCGACAGCATTCAAGTAGTTCTGCCGAGTGAAGTTGATGGCCTACGGCCAGTAGCCGATCAGGATTACGTCACGCTGATTACGTGTACCCCGTACGGGATCAACACACATCGCTTATTGGTTCGTGGACATCAGGTTCCCATGGAGCCGGGGGAGGAGTCGGTATTTGATGGCTCCCACGGCCCGGGTTGGCAATGGTGGATGTACGCACTGTTGGCTGCAGTGATTGTCATTGGTTGCTGGCTGGTGTGGTGGCTGCGACGGCACAAGGCGGCTGCCGGAGCACAAGAAGTTATTAATGAAGAAAGTAGCGTGCGGGAGTAAGGCGATGAAGAGGTTGACAAATACATGGTCGGCCCAAATGGTTACCGTCGGAGTAGCGTGTGCAATTGCGTTCGCTGGGCCGGGCATGGTTGCTGCGGGAGCGGTACAGGTTGCCGGGCAGCAGACTACTAGTGCGGAGCGTACCGTAGACTCGGATACGGTGACTGTTCGGCTCACGCAGGGCAATCCCGACGACGATGGGCAGGCCCCCTCGGGACAAGTACAGGGAGTCACGATTCATCTAGCCCGGCTTGCCGGCCTCGATCCAAACAACGCTGACGATGCAGCACGCGTGCAAGACGCGAATTTGGACGAGGTTCGTGAATGGCGTACCGATGTGCACGTGGATCAGATCACCGATGCTAATGGAGAGGTGACCTTTGACGGTCTAGCGGATGGCTTCTACGTAGTGACGTCGACGGCGCCAGATGACTCCTACCGGGAGATCAACCCATTTGTGGTAGCGGTTCCATTCCACACTGTGGCGGACAATCCGAACCCAGTGCCAGGAGTAATCGTGGCTAAGACCCATAAGCCGGGCGAAACGCCGACGCCAACCACGTCGCCAACTACCCCGAGCGCTCCGCCGTCACACCCGGACACCCCGCAAACACCTCCGAACTATCCACCGACTAAACCAGGGAAGCCGCCGCACCAACCCGAGACAACGCCACCGAGGACTCCAGACGGCGGTAAGACTTCAACCCCAGTAACGCCGTCGGGGAATGGTGGCTCATTGGCGATGACCGGTGCACAGGTACTCGGTGTGGTTGCCGCAGCGTTGGTGTTGATCGCCACTGGTTTCGTGATGATTGCCTCTAGCCGTAGGAAGAATTCAGAAAGCGAGGGACGCTAATGTCCTGGACAGATTCTCATCCGGTCGAGCCGGTTGTGTACCGCTGGCGTGCTCTTGCGGCGTTCATTGCTGCACTGGCTCTCGTTGTTGGTGTTGCTGCACCGGCTGCTCTGCCCGGAATCGTTGGTGCCGTCGCCGAAGCACAAACCACGGCTCTGCGCACCGAGCTCGATTCTGCAGACCAGCTGAGCCTGACTGCTGGCGACTCCGCAACATTTGCAGGCCACTTTGTTGACGCCGGAACCGTGGAGGAGTTGGAATTCACTGTTGAGACTGCAGGACTGGAGTTCGACGGCTCGGCCTACACACTGACTATCGACGGCGAAGTGATCCCCGTCCGCGAAGGAGACAACCTCGTTGTAAAATCAACCAGCTCTTCAGTGACTTTCCGAATCACTGGCCTTTCTACTGACGTGCCAGCAGGAGCAGCTTTCTCATTGAAGACCCCAGCGGTCGCAGAGGATTCCGAACTTAGTGGGATGTCCGTCGATGTGCGGGGAGTAGCCGAGGAGACGCCCAGCACGTCTTCAACGGAATCCAGCGAAACCCCAGAAGCTCCTTCGGAAGTGACTGAGCCGCTGGAAATTGCTGACGTTGACGAGGCTCCAGCTCGCCTGATGGCAGCACCGAACATTACCCCGTACGCTGCAGGCGACCGCACCATCACGATGGTAAACGATGGATACGTGCTCAAGGGAAGCCGCTATATCCCGAACTTTAAGATTCCGGCCGGTGAGCTTTTTGGCGGCCAGCTGTCCATTCCGCAAGGCACGGTGGTTACCCTCAAATCCAGCGTTAACAGTTATTTATCGACTAACCCTGATGACCTGACGATCTATTACACCGGTGCCAACGGAGGTTGGTATGAGGCGAAGGTGACCTACAAAAGGATTAGCGCCAAGGAATACCAAGTCATCCTGCCGCAGATTACTATTGGCGGCACCGCACAGATTCAGTTTAAGGGTGTTCACCGCGGGCCAGCCGATACAGTGTTTACAGCTTCCTTCACCGTTCCTGCGAAAGAGGAGTGCCAAGATCCGGTTACAAGCAGACAGCCAAAGCGCGATCTCACCCCAGCTGAATTTGCTGACGGTAGCCCTGTCTACGTTGTGACCAGTGAGCCAAAGGATCTTCGCCGAGATACTTCTATCCTGAGCCGGCAAGTAAATCAAGGCCAAGACTTCCGGTCGGTGGGGGAAAAGTCGCGGTGGGTTTACAACGCCCTCGCCTTCAACTCGAGTGATAACTGGCTTTATGCGGTAAGCCAGATTCGCGGTCAAAATGGTGATCCCTGCTACCCTGCAGGAAATCTCCTGCAGATTAATCCGGCGACCGGTGTGGTACATAACCTTGGGCCTATCCTTACGTCCGGAAGCACCGGTACCCCTTTCGAAACGAGCAGCGACCGGGATCTGCTTAACGCGGGCGTGTATACCAGCGAGGGTTTCTTCGTGGCTAACACGTCTACCTCTGGTACTCGGCGCCTTTATAGAATCGATGTCGATAATGTCACTGCTAAACGCGTGTTCGGAAACCAGCGGTCTTTTTCGGAGGACTGGGCGGTGCTCCCTCAAGCCCAGAAGTACATGTGGGGCTTCCAGAGTAGATCTCAGGCCGGCGACAAGCTGATTCTTGAACGCATCGATACTCAGACCGGGGCAGTCAAGACCTGGGATCTCACGGGAATCAAGACTTTGGACGGGCGCACTATCTCCAACCCCTCCGCCTCGTGGGGCAAGGCATGGACCTATTCCAATGGAAACCTAGGGTTTGGATCGGGTAGTTCGGCTGCGAATCAGCTGGGTTTTGAGCTAAAAATCAGTAACCCGGACTCCGAAAGTCCGACGTTCGAGTTGGTCAACATAATGAACAACCTGCCTGCTTCATTTAACACGGATGCTGCTTCCGATCTGGTGCCGCCGCCGCCAGCGCTGCAATCCAACATTGCAGTGAAGAAGCAACGCTCCGAGACCAAGGCGGTAAACGGCGAGGTCCGTACTTTCTGGACCATTTCGGTGGAAAACACCACAGCTAACGCCAGCTCGGGAGGCACGTTCTGGGAGTACCTACCAACGGATACTCACTATGGGGTGAATGCTTCCGGTCCCACTGCTAAGTTCGAAGGCTTTGGGCCTGGATCCACACTCGTCAACGGGCGTAATCCAGGGCCTAACGAGATTGGCCCGGGGGCCGGTATTTATGCAGGCATGACTGTCCCGTCCGGAGCGGACGGTGAGTCCCGATACATGAAGGGTTATGTTGGTACACTTCCAGGACACGCGAAGGTAGAGTATGTCGTCTCTGCGCCGGTGCGAACGGATAAATACGGCAACCTCAAGACGGTGTGTAGCCCGAACAAAGTGGCTTTCCAAGCCACTGATGGTGAGGCCGGTAGCGACAACGTTGCTACTGAAGCCTGCTTCAGCAAGGTTGCTGTCGACAGTGCACCGCAACCTGTTCCTGGTGCGGCGAATGAATATACCGCGAAGTACAACGTCGTAGTAGCCGCCCCGGATGCTCCCGGCTTCGACACCAATGAGGTGATCTACGGAAAGCTGACGGATGCCCCGAAGTTCGTTGGTGCCGCCACGGTTACTGGGGCCACTGTGGTCTTCAAGGACGAGTTCAACAAGACCAGCCAGCCGCAGTCGTACCAGGGGGCCGGTCCGTATGAACTCAACAAGAACGACACTCCAAAGATCATTAAGCCCAAGGGCGTCAATGGAAGCTCCGGACAGCACGTCTACGAGGTAACGGTGCGCTTCAAGCTGGATCGCTCAAAACTGGACAGCACCTCCGTCCCAGCCGGCTACCCGAGCCAACCTGCAGGAAACACCCGCTGCTACACCAAGGATGGCCTGCACGAGCCCAACTTTGGCCTCATGAACGAGGCAGAAATGGGTGGCTGGAAGGATACTGACTGTATCCCGCTGGAGACCAAGGAAACGATGGACGTTCTGCTCGAAAAGGCGAGCTATAACCCGGACAACCCGGGCGAGATTCAAACCGACGGGTTGCTCGATGGCGCGCAGTTCACCGTCCACCGCGGTGACGCTGACGGAAACCTGAAACTAAACCCAGATGGCAGCGTCAACACTGATGCTAACCCCGTGGTGAAGCAGTCCACGACCACCACCACAGGCCGTGTCAAGCTCGAAGGCTTGGATGCCCCTGGCGTGTACTACCTAATCGAGACCAAGGCGCCGGACGGCTATAACCTGCTGCCCGCGCCGATCAAGTTCTCGACGGAGTGGGATCAGAATGGCAATGCAGTCATCAAGGTTCTCTCCGGAGGCACAGCGATCACCAGTAATAGGTGCGCTGAGTCCGACACCGCTGCCAATTGCGTGAAGAAGATCGGCGTCCTTCAGGTCGCTGACATCACCAAGGGCGCACTGCCCAAGACCGGTGGTGAGGGCGTGGGCCTGTGGGCTCTCGCCGGTGCCGCTATTGTCGCGGCAGGGTGCCTCGCTTTGCGACGTCGCCGGGTATAGAACCAGCGCTTGCAGCTACTTTTAGAAAGGCCCGCTCTTCCAGGGAAGGGCGGGCCTTATTGCATATTCATTGTCGGTTAGGACTCTTGCGGGTCGTCGTCAAGCGCAGCGTCCTTGGCATTGCTGACATATTTGCGCCACCAGTAGATGAGCAGAAGCATGATGATGGCAGCGGCAGCCAGGATGGCCCACATCCACCACTGCCAGTGAACACCCGAGCTGTTGAATGCGGCCTCGTCTTCCGGATCCATCGGCACTCGGTGGCCTGTGATGAGCAAGCGGTGGGTGTTTACGCCGTAGGGAGTGCAGGTAATGAGCGTAATGATGTCCTGACCCGGCTCACGGTGAAGAGCGCTGGTGTCCGCAGGCTCGACGACGCGAATATCGTGGACCTCGTACTTGAGCTTCTCGCCGCCGGCGGCGATGTAGAAAGCATCACCCTTTTTGACCTTGGTGAGGTTGTCCCACAGCGTGGCGTTCTGTAGACCTGTGTGGGCAGAGAGTGCTGCGTGTCGGCCCTCGCCGTTTCCCACCCCACCGACAGGAAGGTCCGTGCCGTAGAGGTGGCCCGCACCGCGGGAGAGTGCCTTCTCCGACGTGCCGTGATAAATAGGCAGATCAGAATCGATGGAAGGGATGACTATGCGACCCATGGCATCGGTCTCAGACAATACCGACAGGTACTGGCGGTATCGCTGGTACTCGGGGGAGTCTTCGTCATCGGTGGTGGTCCAAGCGTCGCCGATGCTGATCTGGCCCAACCCAGCGTTGTAGGCTTGTGCTTCCTCCCACGCGGTGTGCAGGACCTCAGGCGGGGCTTGCTTCTCCAGCTTGGCGTATTCCTCCGCGGCCCGGGATTGGGTGTAGTTGTTCCATTGCGTGGCTACGACGGGGTAAAGCAGGACGCCAAGGCCGACGAGAATCAGGAGCAACGCAATGATGGCGTTGGGATTGACGCCCTTTTTCTTGGGTGCGTCGGTGTTTTCCGCTGGTTCGTGCTTGCCCATTGTGTCCTGCCTGTGTGGGGGTCTGTTGCCGCACGCCCTGGTATTGACGTGGGGGTAGTTTTCGAATCTCAGGCTAGGGAAAGTAGCTCTGAGAGAAAACGTGTCTGTCTAGTCGCCGATAACAAAGCACAGGGCTTCATACCGATTCAGAGTTTCCTCGTCGATGGCCAAGATTTGATCAACCGTGCGCTGTTCGCGGAGCTCATCGATTGTGCGGGGCGCAAGCTCTTGAAGTACATGCTCACGCTCAGCGCGAAGCTCCGCTGTGGTTTTGGGCGTGAAGATAGGGGCTGTCATGGTCCATCCTGTAGGTATGAAATTAGTCCATGAAATGGGAAAACGCGTGGAGCCGACGACGGGAATCGAACCCGCGCCAGCAGCTTGGGAAGCTGCAGTTCTACCATTAAACTACGTCGGCGCAATGCAGATTGTGCATCGTCGTAAAGCTTAGCACCGCCGCCGCCCGAGGCCATAAAAGGCCCAGTGGGGAGGTAGACTATCAACCGTGCTTCTTTCTGATCGTGATATCCGTGCCGCCATCGCCGCTGATGCTCCCGAGCGTTTGAGTATCGAGCCTTATGACGCCGAGATGGTCCAGCCCTCGTCTATCGACGTGCGCTTGGACAAGTTCTTCCGCGTGTTTAATAACTCGCGCTACACGCATATTGACCCCAAACAGGAAATGCCGGACCTCACCAGCGAGGTGGAGGTGGCTGAGGGCGATGCCTTCGTCCTGCACCCCGGCGAGTTCGTGCTGGGCGCCACGCTGGAAAAGTTCACTTTGCCAGCCAACCTCGCGGGTCGTTTGGAAGGCAAGTCCTCCCTGGGGCGCCTGGGCTTGCTAACGCACTCCACGGCAGGCTTCATCGATCCGGGCTTCTCCGGGCACATCACGCTCGAGCTGTCCAATACCGCTAACCTGCCCATTTCACTGTGGCCGGGGATGAAGGTGGGCCAGTTGGCCATCTTCAAGATGTCTTCGCCTGCCGAGGCGCCGTATGGCTCCGGCGCGCTGGGCTCGAAGTACCAGGGCCAGCGCGGGCCTACACCGTCGAAGTCCTATCTGAACTTCCGTTAAACTTTTCGTTCTCGCCGCGCGCTTCAGGTCAACCGCGCCTAAAATTCCCGGTTATGCGTATGACTGTGATTGGTACCGGCTACCTGGGTGCGACGCACGCTGCCTGCATGGCGGAACTCGGCCACGAGGTACTCGGCGTAGATGTTGATGAAAACAAGATTGAAGCCCTCAAGAACGGCCGCGTGCCGTTCTACGAGCCCGGTCTTCCGGAGGTGCTCGAGCGCAACATCGAGTCTGGCCGCCTGGGCTTTTCCACCAGCTATGACGACGCCGCGGAATTCGCCAACCTGCACTTCCTCGGCGTAGGAACGCCGCAGGCCCACGGCTCCTATGCGGCGGACCTAACCTACGTGAAGTCCGTCATCACGGAGCTCGTGCCGCGCCTCAAGGGCGAGCACATCATCTTCGGCAAGTCCACCGTCCCCGTGGGCACCGCAGCGGAGCTGCAGAAAATGGCGGATGAACTCGCCCCGGAGGGCACCAGCGTGGAGATTGCCTGGAACCCGGAGTTCCTGCGCGAGGGCTATGCCGTCAAGGACACCATCACCCCGGACCGTATCGTCCTCGGCGTCGGCGAATTCGCCGAAAGTAGAGCCGAAGAGGTCGCCCGCGAGGTCTATGCCCAGCCGCTGGCACAGAACACCCCGTTCATCGTGACCGACCTGCAGACCGCCGAGCTAGTCAAGGTCTCCGCCAACGCCTTTTTGGCCACCAAGATTTCCTTCATCAACGCGGTCTCTGAAATCTGCGAGATTGCCGGTGCGGACGTGGTCAAGCTTGCCGACGCCATCGGCTACGACGAGCGCATCGGCCGCAAGTTCCTCGGTGCGGGCTTGGGCTTCGGCGGCGGCTGCCTGCCCAAGGACATCCGTGCCTTCATGGCGCGCGCCGGCGAGCTGGGTGCGGATCAGGCGCTGACCTTCCTGCGCGAGGTCGACGCCATCAACATGCGCCGCCGCGACCGCGTCGTGGATCTGGCTAAGCAGACTTTCGATGGCTCCCTTCTGGGCCACCGCGTTACCGTGCTGGGCTGCGCTTTCAAGCCCAATTCTGATGACGTCCGCGATTCGCCAGCGCTCTCCGTGGCCGGTTCGCTCTCTCTGGCCGGTGCCGCCGTCACGGTCTATGACCCGCAAGGTATGGAGAACGCCAAGAAGGTATTCCCGACGTTGAACTACGCGGCGTCGGCAAGCGAGGCGTTGAAGGACTCCGAGCTGGTCATCTTGGCCACCGAGTGGCAGGAATTCCGCGACCTCGACCCGGTTGAGGCTGGTGCACTCGTGGCCCGCCGCCACATCATCGATGGCCGCAACGTGCTCAGCGTCGATGCTTGGCGTGCCGCGGGCTGGACCGTCGAGGCGCTTGGTCGCGTCCTTCCGGCACAGTAAACGCCGCAATCGCGGTGGTCAGCGGTACCGCAAGTGTCAAGGCCATCGCGCCCAGCAGGGAGCGCAGAACCTCCGTGGCGACGAGGTCACTGGAGAGGATCTGCAGGGCTGGGCGCTGCGCCGCCGTGATGAGCATGAGCAGGGGCAGGGCCGCGCCGGTATAGGTCAGCACGATGGTATACACCATGGAAGCGATATGGTCGCGGCCCACCTTCATGGCTGACATGAAAAGCGCGCCGGGCCCGGCTGCGGGGTCGGCGGCGTGGAGCTCGCGCACGGTGGAGGCCTGCGCCACCGCGATGTCGTTGAGGCTGCCGAGCGCGCCGATGATGAACCCGCACAGCAGCACGCCCACCACGGAAACCCCTGGCATGTAGAGCAGTAACTTGAGGTTATCTTCCGAGCTCGAGCCTGTTAGCGCCGTGCTGCTTATCGACGCCCACCCCAACGCCCCCGACAACGCTAGCGCCACCAATGCGCCTCCCAGGGCGGAGGCTGATTTCCAGTTCACGCCGTGCACGAGAGGAACGGCGAGGAAAAGGATGGCCGCGCAGGTAACGAGCGCCAGCGGCAGCGCCGAATGGCCCTCGATGAGGGAGGGGATGAGGTAAAAGAAGACGATTGCCAAGCTGATTACTAGGCCCAGCAGTGCGCGCAGTCCGTGCCAGGCGGCGAAGCCGACGACAACAAGGGCCGCGATAATAGCCCATAACGCAAGGTTTCCACTGCGCTGAAAATCAGCGAAGGCATAGGTGCCATCCGCGGAATGGGAAAGCACTATCTCATCGCCCTGGTTTAGGATCGGGTCACTGGCCAGGCCGTGGAAGATGAGTTGGGTTTTGCGCCCCGTGTCCTCGCCGGAGGTCAGATCTATCAGTGCGCGGGTGCAGCTGGTGTCCTCGCTCGCGGCGGGAATCAGCGGGGCTTCGTCGAAAGCCCGGCCGGCATGGGGATCGCTGCAAAGATGATGATCGATGCGGTCGACGGTTCCGGTCACCTGTGGCTGATTGAGCGCATAGGTAGCGAAGAAATCGGCGCTGGTGTGCTCGGATGGCGGGGTGGTGGGGCGTAGTAGAAACAAACCCGCAAGCGTTATCAGGGCGGAGAGGCTAAGAAAACTGATGAGCCCAGTACGCCACGGATTCAGGTTAGTCATGCCTATCATTGTGAATGAGTTTCATTAAAAAGAAAACTAATGATGACACGATCAACAAGTTATCCACAGGCTGGCGGCGGCGCCGTTGTGCGGTGCGGGTGGGGCGTTTAGCGTTGCTGGCATGAACCTTGTGGAAGCGCATCTTCGCAGCCAGGCGGCGGGCATCGAGCTCGTCGCCGGCGTTGCGGGGCTCAGCTTCGAGCAGCTGCGGGCGTGGGGTCCCGAGTCTGTGGCACGCGCCTTGCTGGCGCTTTTCGACGTCTACTTTGCCCCCACCTCCTTTAAGCGCAAACAAGCGCGCGCTATTGCAGCGGCTCGCGATAATGGCCACGCCCTGCCCACGCTGCTGCTCATTGAGCGCTTCGCAGGAAGGCTGAAGAAGCAGCGTGAGGCGTGGGATTTGCGCATTGAGTTGTGCGGCATAGCTGGTGATGAAAAGGCCGTGGCCCACTATGCACGCAAGCGCATCCGTGAGCTCAACCCGCCGCCCGCGCCAAAGCCTGGCGTGACAATTCGCCGTGGAAAGGAGCTATCCAAACTTACGCTCACGGCCCCGGCCGCGCTCATCGAGGACCTGCGTCCCAACATCGACGAAGACGATCCCGTCGGCTCGTTTACGGCTGCGTTTCGAGAAGGCCGCCTCGCCCGCCCCGTACCCCAGACCCTCGCCGTCATGGAGCTTCCCGAGTACGCCACAATCTTGGGCCGCTTGGGCGACCCGTCCACCCCGCGCCCCGACTCCGCAGAATCGAATGCGCCTTCCTCGGCACCTCTTTCCTGCACAACAGCGTCCTCTGCAGCCGCAACTCCTGCTTCCAGCCAGCCAGATACACCCACTGCTGATGCCGGCCACGATGCACGTGCTGGCAGCAGCGATGTGACGCCCGGCCACGACACCACAGCATCTGCCTCCAGTGCAGCGCCTGACCTCGGGGATATCGTGGTCCAGCTATCCAACGGCGCCAAGATTACGGGCAAAGAACTTATCGAGCGGGAGTTCGCCGAAGAAGGACTCGTCATGCTCGTCGACCGTGTCAAAGGCCCCGTGGAACTTCACCGCACCCAGCGGGTTGCCTCGGAGAAGCAGCGCATCATGGCAAGTGGGGAACAACCAACCTGTGCTTGGGGCCGTTGCTTGTGTGGGGCTGACTATTGCCAGATACACCACATCCAAGAATGGAGACACGGCGGCGAAACGAATCCTGAAAACCTCACCCCGCTGTGCAAATACCACAACGCTATTAACGGACTGCCGGGTCGTGGCCGCATCGTGCGGGAAAACGGCAAGGTTAAGTGGGTGCCGGCTGGTCCCCGCGATCCGCGGGAACCGGTACATCCGCACCGCGCACCACGCGCCCAGCGGATTCACGAAAACCGTCAAGACACAGTAAGCACCGTTGCGGTGCCTAGCACAAGCCGTCGCGCCCAGACCGCAAAGCCGGCCGAATCACCGACATCCACACGTTCTGAGCCGGGAAGTCCCGCCCCACCCGACTGCTAGCGTTTGAGCCAAGAGGCGCCTGAATGCTTCTGGCAGCGAGGGCGCCTCTTTACGCCTGCCCGATCGTGGGAAGCAGGGCTACTGGCGGTAGCTCACCAGGAAGTTGCCGAGCCGCTCAATCGCGTTCTCCAGCTGCGATGCCCACGGCAGCGTAACCACGCGGAAGTGATCCGGCGTAGGCCAATTGAAGCCGGTGCCTTGCACCATGAGGATCTTCTCGGCGCGCAGAATGTCGAGCATGAGCTTCGAGTCATCGTGGATCTCATAGACCTCTGGATCCAAGCGCGGGAAGCAGTACAGCGCGCCCATCGGCTTTACCACGGACACGCCGGGAATCTCATTGAGCTTCTCGTAGGCAATATTCCGCTGCTTGAGCAAGCGCCCGCCCTCACCGGTGAGCTCATAAATGGACTGCCGCCCACCCAGCGCGACCTGGATCGCGTGCTGTGCCGGCACATTTGGGCATAGGCGCGTGCCCGCCAGCAAGTCCAAGCCCTCGATGAAGCCACGCGCATGGGACTTCGGGCCCGTCAGCACCATCCAGCCAGCGCGGTAGCCGGCCACGCGGTAGGCCTTGGACAAGCCATTAAACGTGATCGTCAGCAAATCCGGGGCCAGGGAGGCGATCGAAATGTGCTTCGCACCGTCGTACAGAATCCGGTCATAAATCTCATCCGCCAGAATCAGCAGGTTATATTCGCGCGCTACGTCCACGATTTTCTGCAGCGTTTCACGCGAGTACACGGCACCCGTCGGGTTATTCGGATTAATGACCACAATGGCCTTGGTCTTCTCCGTTACTTTTGCGCGAATATCTTCAATGGAGGGATTCCAATCGTCCTCCTCATCGCACAAATAGTGCACAGGCGTGCCACCCGCCAGCGACGTCGCCGCCGTCCACAGGGGGTAGTCAGGGGCGGGTATGAGAACCTCATCGCCGTCGTCAAGCAGCGCCTGCGTCACCATCGAAATCAGCTCGGACACGCCGTTGCCCAAGTACACGTCATTGACGTCGAAGCTGGGGAAATCCTCCAGCTCATAGCGGGTTACAATCGCGCGCCGTGCCGGGATAATACCCTTCGACGTGGAGTAGCCCTGCGAGGTCGGCAGCGCCGCAATCATGTCGCGCATAATGACATCCGGCGCATCGAAACCAAACACCGCCGGGTTGCCGGTGTTGAGCTTCAGAATGCTGTGCCCGTCGAGCTCCATGCGCTCGGCCTCCGTAGAAACCTCGCCGCGAATATCGTAGGCAACGCCCTGTAGTTTGGTGGATTGATCAAAAATCCGGTTCTGAGTCATGCCGGATATGTTACTTCTGGTTCCACTGTTCCAGCTTGCGTTTGGCCAGATTCATCGCATCCCCAGTAATTTCACTTGCTTGGCGACGCCTCTCCGCCCACTGCGCCTGCTCCAACGCCCGCATCTGCGCGCGTTCTTCAGCGCCGGCGGCTTTCAGCTCGCGCATGCGCTGGCGCTCGATCTGTCGCGGCGACGGACGGTGCCAGGACTCCGGGCCCACCTTGGCCACGTAGAGCATGATCCACAACGCGGGGATGAGGAAGAGCAATCCGGTGCCGGTGAGTGCGGCGGTGACGCCGGACAGAGCAGCGAAGGATGCAATCGAGCCGAAAAAGAGCCCAAGGGAGCCGACCAACGCGGTGGCCAAGCGGGGTTTCCGGGTTGATTGGTAGGCGCGGGCGACCTCACCTTGGGAGTAGATCTTGAGCTCGCTGCTGGCCTTGGTGGGGATATCCATGAAGACGGCCGCCAGCTCGCGGCGGGTCGTCGCCTCCATTATCGCGTCGGTGCGCTCCTCAAACTCGTCCATCGATAGACGGCCTTCACCCAAGGCCTGGGCGAGGTCGTTGACGGCGTTGGTCCGTTCGGCGTCGGAAAGCCGCATGCTGAAAGGATTAGTCACAATAGCCATCCTAACAGCCTATTTAGCTTGCTCCTTTTCGCGCACGAGGCCGGATAGGAACGGGAAGATAGCCACGGTGAGCGCGCCACCGGCGATGAAGATGGAGGCCATTTCTGTATCGACGATGCCCGAACCCACCGCAAGCGTCATCACCGCCACGATGATGGGCAGGCCGGTTGCCGCGTAGAGAGCCACTTGGAGGCGCTCGCGGGTGGTTTCGACGTTGGAGCCGGTTTGGTGAAGGTTTTCGCGTAGGAACACCGGCAGGCCGCGGGTCACCAGGATGAGCAGCGGGATGCCGAGGACCTTGATGGGCTCGTCCATGATGACGTTCCAGTCAATCGCCATGCCGGAGACCACGAAGAAGACGGGAATGAGCATGGAATAAAAAACCACGTCGAGGCGGTTTTCCAAGCCCTTATGGAACTCATCGGGAATGATGCGGTTGAGGATGATGCCCGTTGCAAAGGCGCCCAGGACGATGTCGAGTTCGAATACCGCCGTCACTGCCATGAGGATGGCCAACATCAGGATGATGAGACGCATGATGGTTTGGTTGGTGGAGCCCGCCCCGGAGATGAAGGCGTCCTTGAACCACGGCATGAGGGTGGTAATGGCGAAGGGCATAACGGCCACGGTGACCGCGATTGCGATGAAGGCGAGAAGAATCAGCATCGTTGTCCACGTGGAGCGCGTTCCCAACAGGAGCGCCATTGCAGTAATTGGCGCGACCTCACCGATCGCGCCGTGGATGACCACGGAATCGCCCACTCGAGTGCCCAGGAGTTTGTCCTGTTTGAGCATCGGGGTGATGGTGCCCAGAGCAGTCGACGTCAAAGCGATGGCCATGACGATGGCGCTGGGGATGTCATCCATGAGGAAGTAGGCGCCGACGCCACACGCCACCACGCAGATGAGCCACGTGGATAGCCCTGTGGCGGCTTCCTTCGATTTCAGGGCGGCGAGGTCAATTTCGAAACCCGCAAGGAGGAACAGCGCGCCCACGCCGAGCTCCTTGAGCATGCCAATGCCGGGGTCTTCGTGCGCCAAGCCCAACATCGAAGGGCCGATGAGCATGCCGAAGAAAATAAGCAGCGCCACGGCCGGCATCTTCTTGCCTAGGGCATGGGATACCAACGGTGCTAGCAGCGCTACCGCCATGATCCATGCGAAGGACACCAGCGAGTCGGTGTAATTGCTTTCGCCCGAGGCGAGGACGTAGGTCACGTCAGTGTGCATGGAGTAGAGCGTACCTGTGGGGTATCAGGCACGCCTACCTTGCGCGGCGTTGATGTGGCCGACGTCGCACTAGTCCTTGCTTTCCGACGCCCCTTCCTCCGGAGCCTGCGGCGCAGCCGGAGCCTTCGGCACGGAGCCTGCGTTTGGTGCACTCGGTGCTGTTGGTGCAGGCGGTGCCTTCGGTACCGAAGGAGTATCCGCGGGTGCTTGCGGTGCCGCGGGCGCCGCCGGAGCTGCGGGTGCTTGCGGTGCGTTTGGTGCCGCAGGAGCGCTGGGCGTAGGCGGTGCTGAAGGGGCGGCTGGTGCCTGAGGCGTCGTTGGCGTGCTCGTCGCCGCCGGAGCTACGGGTGCTTGCAGTGTGTTTGGTGTTGTCGTAGCTTTGGGCGCCGCCGGGGCAGTCGGTACAGCGGCCGCGTTTGGCGTCGATGGTGCACCGGGTGCCTGGGGTGCGGCAGGTGCTGCGGGGGCGTTCGCTGGTGCCTGGGGCGCGGCGGGTGTGTTCGCTGGTGCCTGCGGTACAGCGGTTGCGTTCGGTGCCGGAGTGTTTGCAGATGGAGCCCCGGGCGCGTTCGGTGCGGGCGGTGCTGTAGGTGCTTTGGTAGCACTTGGTGCCGTAGGAGCAGTTGGAGCTCCTGCCACCTGAGGCGTAGTTGGGGCCTGCGGGGCACTGGGAGCCGTTGGCGAAGCCGCGCTGGGTGCAGTCGGCGTTGATGGCGCCTGCGGTGCGCTCGGCGCGGCGGGTGCTTGCGGTGCGCTCGGCGTGCTGGGGGCAGATGGCGCTGCGGGCGTGCTCGGCGCGTTGGGCGCGGATGATGACGCGGGCGTGCTTGGCGCTGCGGGTGCTTGCGGCGCGGTGGACGGGATGCTGGAAGCCTCCTCCGAGGCGGGCTTTTCTGGGACGGGTTCGCGGCGGGGCGTATCGAGGAAGGCCTTCTCGCGCGCGGCGGGAAGTTCGCCAGTGGGGGCAATGGCGTCGCGCAGCATGAGCGCCACATCGCTGACCTGTGTCTGCGGCGCGATGGACTTCACGCCACCCGTCAGCATGACATTGCAGAACGGGCAGCCCGTCGCAATCTGCTCGGCACCGGTCGCCACGGCCTGCTCTGAGCGGAATTCATTAACCCGCTTGCCCTGGTTTTCTTCCATGAACATGCGCGCGCCACCGGCACCGCAGCAGAAGGCCGCATCGCGGTTGTGGTCCATCTCCGCCAGCGTTGCACCAGTCGCCTCCACGAGCTCACGCGGCGGGTCGAAGACCTTGTTGTGGCGGCCCAGGAAGCACGGGTCGTGATACGTGACGGGTCGGCGGTTCTCCGGCGACCGCGGCACGGGCACGAGCAGCTTCTCCCGCACCAAACGGTTGAGCAGCTGCGTGTGGTGCAGCACATCGAAATGGCCGTCGAAGTCCGGGTACTCGTTGCGAATCGTGTTGAAGCAGTGCGGGCACGTCGTGATGATTTTGCGCTGGCCCTTCGGGACGCCGGCGAAGGCGTCGTTAAGCGTGGCAACATTCTGCTCCGCCATCACCTGGAACAGGAACTCATTGCCGGCACGGCGCGCCGGGTCACCGGTACAGGTCTCGCCCGTGGCCAGCACACCGAACTTCACGCCGGCGGTGTGCAGCATGTCCACCACCGCGCGCGTCGTGGCGCGGCCCTTGTCGTCGTAGGCACCCGCGCAACCGACCCAGAACAGGTACTCCATGTCCGAGAAATCAGCGGCGTCCTCGCCGATGATCGGCACCTCGATGCCGTCGCCACGCGCCTCATCAATCCACGCGCGGCGCTCCGAAGCGTTGCGGCCCCACGGGTTGCCCTTCGTCTCCATGTTCTTAAACAGCCCGGTCAGCTCCGACGGGAAGTCGGACTCCGCCAGCACCTTGAAGCGACGCAGGTCCGCCACGTGGTCGATGTGCTCGATATCCACCGGGCACTGGTCCACGCACGCACCGCAGTTGGTACAGGACCACAGGACGTCATCATCAATCGTGCCCGCCATCGCCAGCACGTTGAGCCCCTCGTGTGGGTTGTAGTTATCCAGCGCGCTCTGGCGCAGGTCCATCATGAGCTTCTTCGGGCTCAGCGGTTTGTCGGTGTTCCATGCGGGGCACAGGTCCTGGCAGCGGCCGCATTCGGTGCAGGAGGAGGCGTCGAGAAGCATCTTCCAGCTCCCTGGCTCGAGGTCCTCCAAGTCCGGCGTGGGGAGAGCACCCAGCGCCTTCTCGCCGTCGGCGTTGCGTTGGAAGAAGATGTTGAAGAACGCCATGAAGCGGTGCCACATCACGCCCCATTGGAAGTAGTGGGCGATGCACGCGATGAACACCAGGCCCGTGAGCAGCTTCACCAGGGCAAAGAATTGCACCATGCTTGGCGACGCCTGCATAACCCCCGCCACACGCATCGTCAAGAAATCAGCCCACGGGGAGCCACCGCCGTACGTGGCGATGGCGGCGGCCTTGACGGCGAGCATGCCGAGGCCTTCGAGGAAGACGATGGCCTCCACCAGGCGTGCGGGGAAGACCTGCGAATTGTAGAAGCGGCTCCCGCGATCGGTGTGTCCGAGCTTCAGGCGCACGCCGATGAGGAAACAGATACCGAGCACGGTGCCGATGGCGAGGACCTCTTCGATGAAGTGGTACACCGGCCAGTCGCTGAGCCACGGCCAGCCCTTATCGGGCGCGAAGGTTTGGATATAGGCCTCGAACCACACGATGGCGCCGAAGAGGAAGCCCACCATGACGAGCCAGTGCGCGG
Source organism: Corynebacterium sp. HMSC069E04 (assembly GCF_001813175.1). Lineage (NCBI taxonomy): Bacteria > Bacillati > Actinomycetota > Actinomycetes > Mycobacteriales > Corynebacteriaceae > Corynebacterium > Corynebacterium sp. HMSC069E04. Next base: position 79,323 of record NZ_KV811640.1, read on the forward strand.
CGTTGACCAGCGGCCGGCCTTTGAAGTGGGTATGGCCGAAGACTTCGATGAGCACGCGGCCGAGGCGCGCCATGGGGCGGTCGGTACGGTTCAGCTGCGTGGGCCCGCCGGAGCGGATGAACCGAAACAGCACCGTGAGGCGGTAGAAAAAGTACAGCCACACCGGGACCGATGCGGCGATGGCAATCCAGCCGAACATGAGCGCTCCTTTGATTGCTGCTGTGCGTGCCTCCTACCTTAAATCCTCGCCGTCTAAATCAGTGAGTCAGGATTCAGCTATCATCTTGAGGGCTAAGAATTCAGGAGGCGTTGTGGGCAGAATCAATGTTCCGAAGGCCGCAGTGGGCCTCGTTGCGGGCTTCGCAGCATTCGGAGTGGCCGGAGTTGCGGTTGCGCAGGGCGGTCTGACGGCGAATTTGGCGCTCTCGGGTACGTTCTTCAACGTGAATATTCGTCACTTGGAAGGCGATGGCTTTTCCTTGTTTGTGGATAGCGACAAGAAGGGCGAGGAGGATGTTCCCACCGCGCGGCTAAAGATGGAACACGCCGTGGCCTCGGATTTGTGTCTTTATGTCACCACTGACCTGCCTGCGGTGGGGGAGTCCACGCTCGCGCTCAAGGCGAAGGGCGATAACAGTGTGGAGGCCACTGGTCTCCTCGTTGGTGCGTCGAATATCGAAGGCTCGCTGGTCATGCAGGACGCGAACGTGGGCATCGACGCCAGCCAGCTGTCCCAGTCCGCCGACCCGGGGACGTGGGGCCTCTATGCCAAGCAGGTTTCGCTGACTGCCGACGACGTCCGTGCCACCTCCCTCGGCGCGAAGACGCTATCCGCAAAGAACGTGGGCGTCTCTGTGGAGCGGGGCCGCGACAATGTCTGCTGATCACGCTAGGGATTCCGACGCAGCACTGCATGGAGCAGAAGCGCCGGATTCTCTCGATGTCGACCAGGCTGTAGCTCCCGCGGCAGCCACAGGCGGGGTGTGGGCGCGGTTTAAGGCGTGGCGTGACCGGCGGCCGTTCTTTCCGGGGTTGCTGCTCATACTTTCGGGAATCGTCATCGCGATGCCGGCTTATTTCACGGTGCAGATTTCCGACCTGCTCGTCATGATCTCCACGGTGTCGGGTGTGTCCACGCTGCTCATCGGGGCGCTGTTGGTCATGTTTGGCCTCGGCGCGTGGTTTCGCCCGAGCACCTCAACGTACCTGGGCGTGCTGGGCATCATCGTGGCGGTCATCGCTATTCCGACCTCCAACCTGGGTGGCTTCCTCATCGGCTCAGTGCTCGGCATCGTTGGTGGCGCGCTGACCTTGGCCTGGGAGTCTAGCGATGGTTAATTGCCGTCGTTTGCGTTGGCATCAGAGCGTGGTTCGCCCTTCGCGCGTGAAGGCCGGGGTAGCCGTGCTCAGCGCGCTAATCCTGGGGAGTAGTGCGGGACTAGTTGGGGCGCAAGTTGCGCCCGCACAACCTTATTTCTCCACCGTGACGGCTGATGAGGTGACGCTGACGGGGAACGTGAAAGCCTCGCTGTGCACGATGCCCACCCGCGACGGGGAGGTGCGCGTCCTCGAGCTCACCGGGGACCGCCTCGTTGTGCGCGATTTGGCTATCACGCTGCCGGGCAACGCCGGCGATGGCCTGCTCACCACCGACGACGCCTTGACCGAAGTGGAGGGTTCAGTGCGTATCGTGGCGACGTCCCTGACCTCCACGCCCACCGTCGAAGGCGTGCGCACCGTGCCCGTCACGGCGGATCTCACCAGCGACGATATCAATGCCGTCCTCGATCAGCTCGGGATTCCGCAACGGAATCCCGTCCCTGATACTGAGCTTCCCGACGCCCTCATGGAGCACCTTTCCTTAAGCGACGTCACCCTTGAGCTGGCGAACCTCACGGGTGACACGTTCTCGGCCCCGATAATGTCCGTGACGGTCGACTAGCTCTCGTCCTCGCGGAACTGGGACTGGTGGAGGCGCCAGTAGGCGCCGTGGGCGTCGAGAAGCTCGGCGTGGGTGCCCTGTTCGACGATGCGGCCTTCTTCCATGACGATGATGAGGTCGGCGTCGCGAATCGTGGAGAGGCGGTGCGCGATGATGAAGGACGTGCGGTCCGCGCGCAGCGCATTCATGGCTTGCTGAACGAGCACCTCGGTGCGGGTATCCACGGATGAGGTGGCCTCGTCGAGGATGAGCAGCGCCGGTTGCGCCAGGAAAGCGCGGGCGATGGTGATGAGCTGGCGCTCGCCGGCGGAAATCGCGCCGCCATCCTGGTCAATCTTGGTGTCATAGCCCTCGGGGAGGGAGTGGACGAAGCGGTCCACGTAGGTGGCCTTCGCGGCGGCAATGACCTCCTCGTCGGTGGCGTCGAGGCGGCCGTAGCGGATGTTGTCCATGATGGTGCCCTCAAAGACCACGGCGTCCTGCAGCACCATGCCCACTTGGGAGCGCAGCTCGTGGCGGGACATCTGCGCGGTGTCGACGCCATCGAGGCGGATGGTGCCCGAATCGATGTCGTAGAAGCGCATGATGAGGTTGACCAGCGTGGTCTTGCCAGCACCCGTGGGGCCGACGATCGCCGCGGTCTGCCCCGGCTCCACGCGCAGGCTGAGGTCCTGGATCAGCGGCTTGTCGGGGTCATAAGCGAAGTCGACGTCTTCGAATGCCACGAGCCCCTTCGCACGCCCACCCAAGCGGGAGGTGGGCTCCTCGGCGGGCTCTTCTTCGGCGTCGAGGAACTCGAAGACGCGCTCCGCCGATGCCACGCCCGACTGCACCTGCTGCATCATGCCGCCGAGCTGGCCCAGCGGCTGGTTGAACTCGCGGGAATACTGGATGAAGGCCTGCGCGCCGCCCAACGTCAGCGAGCCGGAGGCCACCTTGAGCGCGCCCAGCACCGCGATGACCACGTACGACAGGTAGGAGATGAACTGCATGATCGGCATCATCATTCCGGCCAGGAACTGCGCCAGCGACGCGGAGCGGAACAGCTCCTCGTTGCGCTTATCAAACTCCTCCGTCATGGAATCGATGCGCCCGAAGACGGTCGCCAGGTCATGGCCGGAGAATGCTTCCTCGACCTGTCCGTTGAGGTCACCGGTGGCTTTCCACTGCGCCTTGAACTGCTTCTGCGCGCGCGAGCCAACCACCGCGATGACCACCGCAGTCAGCGGCAGCGCCAGCAGCGCCACGAGCGCTAGCTGCCAGGACACGGTGAACATCATGACCGTGATGCCCACGACCATGAGCAGGTTATAAAACAGCTGCGAAATGGCCTGCTGCAAGGCGGACTGGATGTTATCGGCGTCGTTGGTGGTGCGCGAGAGAAGGTCACCGCGGGATTGCGTGTCGAAGTAATTGAGCGGCAAGCGGTTGAGCTTGGCCTCGATGTTCTCGCGTAGGTCGAAAACCACCTTCATCACCAGAGAGTTGAGCAAAAAGCCCTGCCACCACTGGAAGAGAGAGGACACCACGTACATCGCAATCACGATGCCAATAATCGTGCCCAGCTTGGAAAAATCAATGCCGAAGCCGGGGTGCAAGTCCATTGCTGAGGCCATGTCGGCGAACTTTTCCTGCCCACCCGCGCGCAGCGCCGCGATCGCCTGGTCCTTGGTTACACCAGCGGGCAGCTGGCGGGAGATGACGCCGGAAAAAATAACGTCGGTGGCCATGCCCATGACCTTCGGCGCGGCCACGGCGAGGAACACGCAGATGATATTCATCGCCGCAATTGCCCAAAGCTGCGCCTTGAACGGCGCGAGGAGACCAAAGAGGCGCTTGGCGGAGGGCCAGAAGTTCTTGGCTTTGCGCGGGGCGTTCTCGCCGGTCTTCTCCTCGATCTCGGCAGTGGTGTCTTCACTCAACGTAGCGTTGTCCTGCTCAGTCATTTATGCCACCTCCGAGGTCTTCTGGGATTCCACAATTTCGCGGTAGGTCTCCGATGTGTCCAGCAGCTCCTCGTGTGTGCCGCGGGCGACGACGCGCCCGGCGTCCATGACCAGAATCTGGTCGGCATCCACGATCGAGCTCACGCGCTGCGCCACGATGATGGTTGTGGCTTCGGCGGTGTACTCGCGCATTCCGGAGCGCACGGCGGCATCCGTGAGCACGTCCAGCGCGGAGAAGGAATCATCAAAGAGATACACCAACGGGCGGGCGACGAGCATGCGGGCGATGGACAGGCGTTGGCGCTGGCCGCCGGAGACGTTGGTGCCGCCCTGGGAGATGTGCATGTCGAGGTCCTCAACAAAGTCCGCTTGGGCCACGCGCAGCGCGTTCCACAGCTCCTCATCGGTGGCCTCCGGCGCACCCAGGCGCAGGTTGGAGGCCACGGTGCCGCTGAACAGGTAAGGCTTCTGCGGCACGAGGCCCACACGCTTGACGACGTCTTTACGAGCCATCTCGGCGATATCGGTGCCGTCGAGAAGCACGCGGCCCTTCGTCGGGAGATAGAGGCGCGGGATGAGGGAGAGCGCGGTGGTCTTGCCGGAACCGGTTGCGCCGATGAGCGCGGTGGTGGTGCCGGGGGTGGCGGTGAAGGAGACGTCGTGAAGCACGGGCGCTTCGGCGCCGGCGTATTGGAAGGAGACGTTGTCGAATTCGACGACGCCCTCGGAGTGCTCCGGGGTACGGGGCTGAGCCGGCTCGGTGATGGAGGGTTCGTGTTCGAGGACATCGGTGATGCGGCGCGCGCAAATGATGGCGCGGGGGAGGATCATCGCCATGAAGGTGCCCATCATGACCGCGGCGAGGATCTGCAGCAGGTACTGCAGGAAAGCGGTCAGCGAGCCGACCTCCACGAGCCCCTCGTCCACACGGTGGCCACCGAACCAGAGGACTGCGCCGGTGGCCACGTTGAGAATGACGGTGATGATGGGGAACATGAGAATGAACAGCTGGCCGACCTTGAGGGAGAGGTTGGTCAGGTCGCGGTTGGCGGTGCGGAAGCGCTCGGCTTCGTGCTCCTCGCGAGTGAAGGCGCGGACGACGCGGATGCCGGCGATTTGCTCGCGCAGGGTGCCGTTCATGACGTCGAGCTTGCCTTGCCAGGCGCGAAAGAGCGGCATGAGTCGGACGATGATGACGGAGATGGCGGCCAGCAGCACGATGACGGAAACCGCGACGAGCCAGGACATGCCGGCGTCTTCGCGGATGGCCATGATGATGCCGCCGATGGACATGATGGGGGCAGTGACCATGAAGTTGAGGATCATCATGTAGACCATCTGGATCTGCTGGACGTCGTTGGTGCCGCGGGTGATGAGGGTGGCGGTGCCGAAGTTGCTCATGTCTTCGGCGGAGTAGCGGGTGACGCGGCGGAAGATATCGGAGCGCAGGTCGCGGCCGAGGCCCATGGCGGTGCGGGAGCCGAACCAGATGGCGGCGATGGCGGCGATGACTTGGGCGAAGGCCACGATGAGCATGATGCCGCCGGTGTGCCAGATATAATCGATGTCTACTTGGGCCACGCCCCTGTCGATGATCTTCGCGTTGAGCGAAGGCAGGTAGAGCGTTGCCGCGGTGGATAGTGCCTGGAGGAGCAGCACCGCGATGACGTAGCCGGTATAGGGCTTGGAGCGGGATAAAAGGATGCGAACGAGTTCCATGTGCCAGCGTTTCGTGCATGTTGGCGGCCGCGCGGTTGCTGCGCTGGGCCGCTGAAGGGCATTGACCGCAAAAGTCTATCCGTTATGGTTGCGCGGGCGCTAGCCCGCGCGTCTAGCGAGTGCGGTGGTGCGAGGACTGGCAGCAGGCTTCCCCGTATCAACGCGCGAGCGCTTAGCTCGCGCGCTCGCGCGCTAGAAGCACACCGGTGCGCGCTGGGCCTGTTCCGTGACGGTGGCCCAATCTTCTACGTCGGGGGTGGGGTGGCAGAGGCCCTCCCATGTCGTGATGGCCACGCCGCGGGCCATGAGTTCCAGTAAAACCAAGTGGCGGTCGCCGGAGGCGGAAAGCTGGTTGAGATCCGAATGGTTGATGTCCGCGTCCGGGCCATTACCCACGCGCACGTTGCCGATAAGCCGCAGGCGCGGCGTGGTCCCCTTCGGGCATGGCGCGGCGATAGATTCTGCGCCGGAGAGCCCAGCGAAGCGTCGCAGCAAACCGAAGGGCGCAGGGCGCTGGCAGTACAGGTCCACGCACAGCCCGGCCCCGATGAGTCGCTCGGCGGTGGAGAGCGCTGCGGGGCCGTCCCCGACGATGGCTACACGCTGCATAAGAACCCCTTCAGTTCGGTAAAAATAGACTGTCTAGTCTGTAAATCTAGTCCGCTCGGTTCAGTCTGGCTAATTTTTATTCTCCCTACTACCCAAGCTCACAGCCCTCGCGCCCCTTAGTGGGGCTGCACACAAGCACAGCTGCCTTTAATGTGAGGAGTCATGACCGAACCGATTAACCTGCTGGACCGCGGCGACTACCGCGACCCCAGCATTAGCCCCGAAGGCACCCGCGACACCGCGCCGCTCGAGCCTGCCGTGGCCCAGCGCAACCAGGAACTCGTCGACAAGTGGGCCGATAAGCTCCACGATGCCTCCGCCGAAACGATTACCGCGTGGGCCGCCGAACACGCGCCGGGCCGGCTCGCCGTCACGATGTCCATGGAAAACACCGTGTTAGCCGAGCTCGCGCACCGCGCCCACTTAGACGCCGACCTGCTCTTCATCGACACCGGCTGGCACTTTCCGGAGACGCTCAAGGTAGCGGGGGACGTCGCCAAGCGCTATGCGGACCTGCCGCTGGTGACCGTGCGCCCACTGTTGAGCCCTGAGGAACAGGACAAGATTTACGGCCCGCGCCTCTATGCACGCGACGTTGCGGCCTATAACCGCATGCGCAAGGTGGAGCCGCTAAACATGGCCATGGACCCCTACGTCGGGTGGGTCACCGGCCTGCGCCGCGCCGATTCCGAGCACCGCGCCACCGCTCCGGCGCTGAGCCTGGACCGCACGGGACGGCTGAAGATTTCCCCGATTATTACCTGGGACCTCGATGACACCGACGCCTACATCAAGGAACACGATCTCATCATTCACCCCCTCACCCTGCAGGGCTACCGTTCCATCGGCTGCGCGCCGTTGACCTTCCCGGTAGGCGAGGGCGAGGATGCACGCTCCGGGCGTATTTTCGCTGACGGCAAGACAGAATGCGGGTTACACGAATAATGACTCTTTCACCACACCTTAAAGATTTAGAGAACGAATCCCTCCACATCCTGCGCGAAGTCGCCGGGCAATTCGACAAGGTAGGCCTGCTCTTTTCCGGCGGCAAGGACTCCGTCGTCGTCTTCGAGCTCGCCCGCCGCGCCTTTGCGCCGGCCACAGTGCCCTTCGAGCTCATCCACGTGGATACCGGCCACAACTTCCCGGAGGTCATCGACTTCCGCGATCAGCTCGTCGAGGAAACCGGCGCGCGCCTGCACGTGGCGCTGGTCCAAGACTGGATCGACCGCGGCGACATCCAGGAGCGCCCCGACGGAACCCGCAACCCGCTGCAGTCCGTGCCGCTGGTGGAGACCATCGCGGAGCGCGGATACGACGCCGTGCTGGGTGGCGCGCGCCGCGACGAGGAACGCGCCCGCGCCAAAGAGCGCATCTTTTCCATCCGCGATTCCTTCGGCGGTTGGGATCCGCGCCGCCAGCGCCCGGAGCTCTGGGACCTGTACAACGGCGGCAAGATGGCCGGCGAAAACGTTCGCGTCTTCCCCATTTCTAACTGGACTGAGTCCGATATCTGGGAATACATCGGCGCGCGCAACCTGCAGCTTCCCTCCATCTATTACTCCCACCAGCGCGAGGTGTTTAACCGCAACGGCATGTGGCTGACACCAGGCGAGTGGGGCGGACCGCGCGAGGATGAACCGTTGGAGACCCGCACCGTGCGCTACCGCACCGTGGGGGATATGTCCTGCACCGGTGCCGTGGAATCCACCGCCGCCTCGCCGGATGAAGTGCTCGCGGAAATCTCTATTTCCACCCTGTCCGAGCGCGGAGCCACCCGCGCCGATGACAAATTGTCCGAGTCCGCCATGGAGGACCGCAAGAAGGAAGGCTACTTCTGATGACGACCACCACCCTTGCGCCGAATGTCGGCGCCCTCAAACAGCGCGATACTCTGCGTCTGTGCACCGCCGGCTCCGTCGATGACGGCAAGTCCACCTTCGTGGGCCGTCTGCTCTATGACACCAAGTCCGTGCTCGCGGACCAGGTGGAGTCCATGGAGCGTTCCTCCGCCGACCGCGGTTTTGACGGCATGGATCTCTCTTTGCTGGTGGACGGCCTGCGTGCCGAGCGCGAGCAGGGCATCACCATCGACGTGGCCTACCGTTACTTCGCCACCGAGAAGCGCACCTTCATTCTCGCCGATACCCCGGGCCACGTGCAGTACACGCGCAACACGGTCACGGGTATGTCCACGTCCCAGGTGGTGGTGCTGCTTGTCGACGCCCGCAATGGCGTCGTCGAACAAACCCGCCGCCACCTCAACGTGGCAGCACTCTTGGGCGTGCGCCACGTGATTCTGGGCGTGAACAAGATCGACCTGGTGGACTATGACGAGGCCACCTTCCGCGCGATTGAGACTGAGTTCTCCGAACTCGCCGCGCGCTTGGGTATCACCGATTCGGTGGCCATCCCGATTTCCGCGCTCAAGGGCGATAACGTGGTGGAGCGCTCCACCACCATGGATTGGTACGAGGGGCCGACGGTCCTTGAAACGCTGGAGACCGTCCCCGTGGCCACGGGCCGCGCCGATGATCTGGACCTGCGTTTCCCCATCCAATACGTCATCCGCGAGCACGCCTCCGATTACCGCGGCTATGCCGGGCGCGTGAAGGCTGGACATGTGGCGGTGGGGGATGAGGTGACGCTGCCGGGCGGGCGGACCTCGACGGTCACCGCGATTGATACCACCGACGGCCCGCTTGGCTCCGATGAGGCGGCGCGCGCCGGGGATTCCGTGGTACTTAGGCTGGCCGACGATATCGACTTGGCCCGCGGCGACCTCATCGCCGGTTCGCAGCGCCCGGAGGAGGTGCGCGAATTCGCTGCCACCGCGGTGGTCCTCACGGACAAGGAGCTGCGCGCGGGCCAGATGGTGAAGCTGCGCTATGGCACAGCATTGGTCAAGGCGCGCGTGGCATCGGTGGAGCGCATCCTCGACCTCGATGGCGTGGCGGATGTTGAGGCACCGGAATCAGCAGCCCTCAATGACATTGCGTTCATCACCGTCCAGACACAGGCGGAGCTTCCCGTGGAGGATTATGCCGCCCGCGGCGCGGTGGGCAACTTCCTGCTCATCGATCAATCCAGCGGCAACACGCTGGCCGCCGGTTTTGTGGGCCAGCGCCTGCGCTAGCTCCTCCCTTAACCCGCGGCTATATGGCCGCGGGTTTTGGCGTTTTAAACGTTCTTTTCGGCCTGCTTGCGGCCCAAGGTCTTGCGCAAGGACCAGATGAACTCCGCAATCATCAGGTAGACCGGGGTGCCGCCGGCGACCATGAAGAAGAAGGCGCCGGCGGAACTAGCCTCGTCGACGTAGTCATCAGCGCCGTAGAGAAGCTCAACACTGCTGGCGTTGCCGACCTCCGCGAGGGCACCGAGGCCGCGAATGGTGGAGATGATCCACATGAAGGCCAGCAGGCCCCACACGATGCACCACTGGATCGACTGGGCACGCTGGCGGGAGGGCTCCACGGCGAAGGAGAAGTTGCTCAGGTCGACGTTGAAGTTGGAGGAAGCCTGGGCGGTCGAAGGCTGGGGCATGAGCTGCACACCGGAGCCAGACGTGGCGATCTCACGGATGCGGGCGACGTCCACCTCGGGGCCGAAGGGATCCGCGATAGCTCGGTCATACTGCTCGCGGCGGTCCTGGCGGGAGAAGATGCTGTGGGCGGTGGAGAGTTCGTCGTAAAGCGCGGCGTTGGACGGGTCAGTCGCGGCGAGGCGGCGTTCGATCTCCGAGGCCAAAGTCGCAGAATCAGCGGAAGGGTCAAGGTTGAGGGAGCTATAGAGGTTGTAGTGTGCCACGAGGCGAAAAGTCCTTTCGAGGGGTTAGCAGGGATCGCTGAAATCTGCATTGTTATTGAGCGAACGGGCGTTGCCACCGTATCGCGCCTTGAGCTTACAGACCTCATCCACGCTGTGGCCGGCGTCGTAGTAGGCCGCATAGACCTGCTTGCCTTCGTGTTCCGAACGCAGCGAGCTGCATGCTGTTCCCGGCATGATCTTGACCCCGGCGTAGTGGGCCTCAACGCGGTTGATTTCGGATTGCGGGGAGTCGCCATAAGGGACGAGGAGGGAATCCACGATGAGAATGTAGCGGCCATCGCAGGTCTCTTGCGCTTGTGTGCTCTCAGCGCTGTCCTCAGTGCTCTGCTTGCAGAGAGGGATGTCATCCGTGATTTGCTTCGGGACATTGTCGGCACTAAGGCGGTTGGAATCCCAGCACTTGATCGTCGTTGAGTCAACGAGGTCGTCGTTTTTATAGGAAACCCATTCTCCGCCGCCCCAGGAATAGAGATAAAAAGAGGAGCTGTTTTCTGAGGCGAGGTAGAGCCAGTCGTCATTGCAAAACAGCGTCATCGGGCGGGGAATATCGTTCCTGGTCTTTTCAGCTGCTGTACCGCACCTGTCCTGAGGTGTGGCTTTAGACGTCACGGGTTTCGCGGTGCTCGTCTTAACGCTGGTAGTGCGGGTTTCACTGCTTGTTGTGGTGGCCTCAGCATTTGTTGTGCTGGTGCTCGGGGCCACCTGCGTAAAGAGGGCCTCCTGCTCTGTGGTTTCAGAAGAGGAGCGCGACATTAACAGCCACGTGACACCAGCAATGATCGCAAGGAGTACGACGACGGCGATGATCACTATGCTTCCCGAGCGTGCAGGACGTTCCGGGCCCTCGTTGCTTGGCGGGGCCCAGGGGTTGCTATTAGTCACGCAGGAAGCTCCTTAAAACGGGGGCGGCAGACAGTAGCTTCCACAGGAAGCCGTGTCACACTATAGCCGCATTTACCCTCACAATAAGGGGTTTAATTCGGTGGGACATCACCGCTCATGACTGTTTTCTGCTGGTCTTCGTCCCAGCGGAATCCGGCATGCGTTTCGCCGGTGCGCCCGGCGGTGGTCTCGCCCTCACGCGCCCAGTGGTAGGTCACGGCGATCACAGCGTCACTCACTCGCTCGACGGTGGGGAAGAAACCATAAGGCTCGAAGGTGGCGGTGCCAAGGTATTCGCCTTTGTGGAAGAGCATGATGTGGTGTGGCGAGGAGGCCGTGGCACCCTCGACGGTGATAATTTGCCAGCTCAAATCCGCGCAAGGGTCGAACCCTGAGGAGGAGGATAGTTGCCAGCCAAAGTCATTCCATGGCGCGATGCTGCCAATGCCTGATTGATAGGCCTCGTCGGCGTCAATATCCTCGCAGGACTCCGACTTGTCCGCGCTCTGGGTAGGGGAAGGTGCCTCGTTGCTCGTCGGCTCAGGGCTTATTTCCTCTTCCGTGGTGCTTTCGGCGGCAACGCTCGCCGAGCTGTTGTGGACCGCACTGAACATAGGGGTCTCTGCCTCGTCCTGATGGCTTTGCGCACAAGCAGCGAGTGGGAGGCAGATGAGGATAGCGCCCACAAAGGCAGGCCTGAGCATTATTTTTCCTTCCATAAAAAGTGCGCCTCGTGTGAGGC
>NZ_KV811640.1:91090-128620 GCF_001813175.1 Corynebacterium sp. HMSC069E04
AGTGCGCCTCGTGTGAGGCGCACGATTAGTTTTATTTTAGCGAGGAGGAACGTCACCGCTCATGACGACTTTGTTCTGGGCGGCGTCCCAGCGGAAGTTTGCTTCCGTGGTGCCCGTCGGAGCGGCATTGGCGTCGCCTTCTTGCGGCCAGTGGTAGGTCACGGAAATCTCACTGCCATTGACTTGCTCGACGCTGGGGAAGAAGGCGTAGGGCTCGGCGGTGGCGGTGCCGATGTACTCGCCGTAGTGGAAGAGCATGATGTGGTGCGGTGAGGAGGCAGTTGCGCCTTCGACGGAAATGGTCTGCCAACTCAGCTCCGCGCACGGATCGAAGTGGGCGGAATCAACCAGTGCCCATTCATGTCCATTCCACTGGGGAACCTGGGCGATGTTGTCGGCGAATGCGGCGTGGGCATTGCCAGCCTCGCAGACTTCGGCGACGGGGCTAGCCTGAACCTCTTCTGGGCTGCTGCATGCAATGAGGGGGAAGCAAAGTAGTGCGGCTCCGGCGAAAACTCGTGGTGTGAACATTGTGTTCTCCTTTCTGAGGTCTCGGTGTGGTTCCAGACCCTACAAAGGCCGCAGAGACCCCGGCCAGAGTTACGGAGAGCATTCCTCGGGTCAGCGGGTAGTCTCTCAGGCATGGAGAATCTGTCTGGTCGTACACTGTTCGTCGCCGCCGTGGATGCCGAAGCCACGCATGTTCCTGAGGGAGCGCCGCTGCTCATCACGGGTATTGGTACGGTTCCCGCCGCCATCGAGCTGACAACGGTGCTGGCGTCGGCAGAGGTGTTGCCGGAGCGTGTCATCAACATCGGTACTGCGGGCGCGCTTCGCGACGATCTCTCAGGCGTCTTCGAGATCTCCCACGTACGCAAGCACGACTTTCACCTGGAGGTGCTCAGCGATGTCTCCCGCTATCTGCTCCCGGAGGTCATCGAGCTAGAGACCTCCGGTAAGCTGCCGACCGCCACGCTTGCCACGGGTGACGCCTTTATTTCGGATACCCCGACCCGCACGCGCCTTGCCCAGGATTCTGCGCTGTGCGATATGGAGGGCTACGCCATCGCTGCGGTGTGCCGAAAGTTTGGTGTGCCGTGCACGCTTCTCAAGCAGGTTTCGGACACCGCTAACGAAGAATCCTATGGCTCGTGGGCCTCGGTGCTCGACCGCGCGGCGGAGGAGTTGGCCGCCGCCTTCGGCACGGTGTCCGCGGATTAGACCCCACATACGGAAAGTGCCCTAGTTGCCAAAACCATCGCTCCCGCCGCGGGTGGTGGGGGAGAAGTTTGGCAACTAGGGCAGTTGCACGGCCAGGGCTAGAGCCATGCACCGGTTGTGTGGCTAGCGGGCGCCGCTGGCCTCTAGGTTCTCGTAGAGCTCCATGACGTCCTCATGGCCCTCCGCCGTGGAAATCTTAATGTTTTTAGCTTCGATTTCGCCGGCACGCAGGCTGGCCATCTCCTGGTGGTAGCGGAAGACCACGGCAATGGTGGCAGCCACCGGCACAGCCAGGAAGGCGCCGATGATGCCGGCCAAGGCGGAGCCGACCGTGACGGAGAGCAGCACCATTGCCGCGTGCAGGCCCATGGCCTTGGATTGCAGCATCGGCTGGAGGACGTTGCCCTCCACCTGCTGGACGATGATGATGAGAGCCAAGGCGAGCAAGGCCTTCGTCAGCCCATCGGAGACCAGCGCGATGATGACGGCCAAAGCGCCCGCAGTGACAGCGCCAATGACCGGGATGAAGCTGGCGAAGAACGTAACTACGCCGATGACAAGGGCCAGCGGTACCTGGAGAACCCAGAGGCCGAGGCCGATGAGGATGCCGTCGACGGCCGCGACGGCTGCTTGCGCCTGAATGAAGCCAGATAACGTGTTCCACACGCGAGTCAGCAGCTCGGTGGCGTGCCAGCCGGCGGAGTAGCCGGTGTAGGTGCGCAGCCACGGCAGGAATTTATCGCCGTCCTTGAGGATGAAGAAGGCTACGAAGAGCATGATGGCGAGCGCCATGGCGATGGAGCTGGCCATCGATACACCGGAAATCACCCCGGTGGCGATGTTGGAAGCTTGGCCCTTGATGAAGGTGATGGCATCATCGAGGACTTCCTGGACCTTCGCCGCATCAATCTCAAAGGGCAGATCCTTGGCCATATCGACGAGCTTGTTTAAGCCGCCTTCGGCCTGGCTGACCAGGGAGGCACCTTGGGAGGACACCACCGGGGCCATCGCCGCGAACACGCCGCCGATGATGGCTAAGAATCCCAACAGCGTGGTGATGGAGGCCAGCGCGCGGGGGAACTTGTGCGCGCGCAACCAGTTGGTCACGGGGAAAAGCACCGTGCACACCAGGATGGCCAGGATGACCGGCAACAGGCCAACCCAGATGAACTTCAACAGGTAGCCGGCCAGGCCGACGCCCGCGACCACGATGATGAAAATCAAGCACACCTTGGCCAGGGAGATGGCGTCGCGCCCCAAGATGCGAGACTTGTCATCGGTCTTCGACACCGGGAGAGCGGCCTCCTCATCGGAGGAGTCCGCCGCCTGCGGCTTTTCTTCGTCGTGCGTAGTACTCATACGCTATATCTTTGCACATGAGCCGCGGAAACGAACTATGCGCGGATGCTGCTTACCTGGCGGATGATGCCGAAGCGGTGCATCGTCACCGAGACCGCCTGCTCGAGGAGGAAGGGAAGGAGCTCGCGGCGGCCGTCGGCCAGCACCGGCTGGTCTAGGACCACGGAGTTGGATTCCACCGCGGCCTCATAAACACCCGGCTCGACAGAACCCACGGTTCGAATGCGCGCGGACTCCAAGCCGGAAACCTCGCGGGCGAAGGCGCTTGCCTCCACGGCATCGACGTCAAAGCCCAGCTCGCGCAGCTCCGCGGCCTTTACCGGGGCGGCGCTGAAGCGCACGGGGGAGCCGGTGCGGGTGGCGGCGAGGGCGAGGCGGGAGACGTCGCGAAGCGCGGCATCAGTGCCAATGCGCACCTGGAGCGGGGTGAGCACCGGGCGGTAGCGGAAGACGTTGGCCTCGCAGACCAGGCCGGCGCGGTCGTGCTTGCGGCCGAATTCCTGCTGCCAAGCCAGCTCATCGAGCTCCGCCGCGCGCCACAGCCAGGCGGTGTCCTCCTCCGAGAGCTCCAGATTTCCAAAGGCACGCAGCTGGGCTGCCACCGGCTGCGAGATGTCCACGTCGAAGGGGCGCAGCGGACCCTCGGACCAGGTGCCGAACTGGGTCACGTAGTTCGGGCCGCCTGCCTTGGCGCCCGGGCCCATGACGGACTTCTTCCAGCCGCCGAAGGACTGGCGCTGCACAATCGCGCCCGTGATGCCGCGGTTGACGTAGGCGTTGCCCACCTCGACGCGCTCGAGCCAGTAATCGATTTCGTCGTTATCCAGCGTGTGGATGCCGCCGGTCAGGCCGTAGCCGGTGGAGTTCTGCCACTCGATGGCCTCATCCAGGGTCTCCGCATGCATGATGCCAAGCACCGGGCCGAAGCACTCGTTGACGTGGAACCAGGAACCTGGGCGCACGTTATCGCGGATACCCGGCGACCACAGGGTGCCCTCCTCGTTGAGCTTCTCCGGCTTCACCAGCCACTTTTCACCCGGCTCCAGCTGGGTCAGGCCGCGCAGCAGCTTCTCGCCCGGGGCCTCGGCTAGGCCATTCATCGTCGTGGTGATGTCGTAGCCGGGGCCGGTGATGAGGGTCTTGACGGCGTCGACAAGCTGCGAGCGCAGGCGCTGCGACTCGCCAGCCGCGCCGACGAAGATGACCAGGGAGGATGCGGAGCACTTCTGGCCGGAGTGGCCGAAGGCGGAGAGGTAGAGGTCCTGGATAGCCAGGTCCGGGTCCGCGGACGGGGTGATGATGAGCGCGTTCTTGCCGGAGGTCTCCGCCATGATGTTGAGCTCTGGCTTCCAGGAACGGAAGAGCTTGCCGGTATCGGAAGCGCCGGTGAGGATGACGGCGTCGACATCGTCGTGGGAGATGAGCGCGCGGCCGGCGTCACCCTCATCGGTGAAGACGAGCTGGACCAGATCCGGGTCGAGGCCCTGTGCCTCCAGACCGGCGCGGAAGGCCTCCACGACGAGCTTCGCGCAGTGCACGACCTGCGGCGCTGGCTTGATGATGACGGCGGAACCCGCAGCGAGGGCTGCCGCGATGCCGCCGGTGGGGATGGCCACCGGGAAGTTCCACGGCGGGGTCACCACGGTCACGCGGTGGGGCGTGAACTCGGCGGCGTAGCTCTCCAGCAAGCGCGCGGACTGCGCGTAGTAGGTGCAGAAGTCGATGGCCTCGGAGATTTCCGGGTCGGTCTGCGTGACAGTCTTGTTGGCCTCGTAGGCGGCCACGGAGATGAACTCGCCGCGGTGGTTGGCCAGCTCATCGGCCACGGCTTCGAGGGCGCGGGCGCGGTCCTCGGCAGGGCGCGCGCCCCACTCGGCGCCGAGCTCGGCGGCGCGGGCCACGTGCTTGTCGACGACCCCCGCATCCGTCACCTCCTCCACCCCGTGCTCACCCGGGTCGGTGGCCAGGGCCTTAAGCGCCCACTCGCGGTTGGCTTCCAGGGCCGGGTCGGTGTCTGGCTCGTTGGCGAAGCGCCCTGTGCGCGGTGCCTGGCGGCCGGCAGCCTGCTCGGCCTCCTCCAGGCGGTTTTGGGTGCGGCGCGGGCCGGCGAAGGTATCCCAGCGCTGCTCGACGGCCTCGCGGAAGACCTGCTCCTGGTCCTTAAGCGCCTGCTCCTCCGGGGCGAAGAGGGCGTAAAGGAAGTTCTGTGGTGCGGAGTTTTCCTCCAAGCGGCGCACCAGGTAGGAGACCGCGACATCGAAGTCCTCCATGTGCACCACTGGGGTGTAGAGGATCTGGCGGCCCTCGAAGGCATCGCGGACCGCGGCCTGCTGGGCCGGGGACATGCCCTGGAGCATTTCGGAATCCATCATGCGCACGACACCGCGCTTGGTGCCCAGCTTGTAGGCAAAAGCCGCGGTGTAGAGGTTGTGGGTGGCCACGCCGATGCGCACGCAGTCGGCGAACTCGGGGCGCAGGATGTAGTCGAGCAGGCGGTAGTAGTTGGCGTCCACCTCATCCTTGGTGGCATAAGGTGCTGCCGGCCAGCCGTGGATTTCACCCTGGACGTGCTCCATCGAGAGGTTTGCGCCCTTGACGATGCGAATCTTGATGTGGGATCCGCCCTCGGCCACGCGCTGCTTGGCAAATTCTGCCAGGTGCGCCAAGGCGTCGAAGGTATCCGGCAGGTAAGCCTGCAGGACGATGCCTGCCTCGAGGTTGGTGAACTCCGGCTCGCTGAGTAGCTCGGTGAACAGGCGCACCGTGAGGTGGAGGTCGTGGTATTCCTCCATGTCCAGGTTGATGAAGACCTTATCGGGGCGGCGCGCGGCGGCCTCGTAGAGCGGGCGCAGGCGTTCCTTGAGGCGGACCAAGGAACCCTCGATATCCCACGGGTTGAGCTGGGCCACCATGGAGGAGGCCTTGACGGACACGTAGGTCACGCGCGGGTTATTGATGAGCTTGAGGGTGCGCTCGGCGCGGGAGCGCGCTTCGTCGTCGCCCAGCACAGCCTCACCGAGAAGGTTGAGGTTGAGCTGCTCGCCGGACTCGGCGGCCTTGTCCAAGGTCTTGTTGAGGGCGTCGCTCTCGGCGTCGAGGACCAGGTGGCCGACCATCTGGCGCATGCGCATGCGCGCCAGCGGCATAACCAGGTTGGGCAGGATCGGTCCGAAGAAACCACCCAGGCCCACCAGCGAGCCGTTGATGAGGCCGAGGAAGGACGCGTCATAGGTGGTGGTGACGGACTTCAGCGCGTGGGCGGCTACCTTGTCATCCTCGGGGCGCATGACGCGGTCCACGAAGTCCATGGTGAAGGCCACCCCGTCCGGGTTGCGCAATAAGTCTGCGAGTTGTTCTGTGGCCGGATCCTGCTCGTCGGCGGTGGAGGCGAGCCAGGAGTGGGCTTGGGCCGCGGCGGCGTCGATCAGCGCGGCGTCGATGTCGGTGGATTCGGGCACGGGGGTGTGAGCGTTTGTCATGGGGATTCCTTCTGTGTTGGTGGTGGATAGGACAGGTGGCTAAGCCGGGTGGACCGGCGGGCGGTCACCAGCACGACGGGTGCGCAGCACAGGAGAAATCATCGAATCCGTGTCCCTTTTTTCACTGGGTACTTCAAGCGCGACGGTGAGGGCCTGAATGATGTGTCGCGTCGAATGTGCGGACAGTATATGAAATCCTTATCACTCATTCCAGCACGGGGGCGGCTATGTCACGTTTGGCTAGCCCCGTTTCCTGAGAGCTGTGAGTTGCATGACATTTCCAGTTGGTGGGGTGCCGTTGAGCTGGGGGAATGGAGGGACGAAAAAGAAAGTTGAGTCAGATGGGAACAACTTTGTTGTTGCTGCCGTTGTGTAGGTTGAGTGACCGGCGCTCAGGTTTGGATGACAATGGGTGCCGCTTCTGTTAGAGTTCAACCCTGAACGCGGCGGAAGTTGAGTCGCGCACTATCAACTTAAGAACAAACCCCAACAAGCAAGGAGAAAAGATTATGGGACGCGCAGTAGGAATTGACCTCGGTACCACCAACTCGGTCGTATCCGTTCTGGAAGGTGGCGAGGCCACCGTTATCGCTAACTCGGAGGGTTCCCGCACCACCCCGTCCGTCGTGGCTTTCGCTAAGAACGGCGAAATCCTCGTCGGCCAGTCCGCCAAGAACCAGGCGGTCACCAATGTTGACCGCACCATTCGCTCCGTCAAGCGCCACATCGGCACCGACTGGACCATCGATATCGATGACAAGAAGTACACCCCGCAAGAGATTTCGGCCCGCACGCTCATGAAGCTGAAGCGCGACGCCGAGGCTTACCTGGGTGAGGACGTTACCGACGCCGTCATTACCGTCCCGGCTTACTTCGAGGATTCCCAGCGCCAGGCCACCAAGGAGGCCGGCCAGATTGCAGGCCTCAACGTCCTGCGTATCGTTAACGAGCCGACTGCCGCCGCGCTGGCTTATGGCCTGGAGAAGGGCGAGCAGGAGCAGACCATCCTGGTCTTCGACCTCGGTGGCGGTACCTTCGACGTCTCCCTGCTGGAGATCGGTGACGGCGTTGTTGAGGTCATGGCTACCGCTGGTGACAACCAGCTCGGTGGTGACGACTGGGACCAGCGCATTGTCGACTGGCTCGTCGATAAGTTCAAGGCTTCCCAGGGCGTTGACCTGACCAAGGATAAGCGCGCTGTCCAGCGTCTGCGTGAGGCTGCTGAGAAGGCCAAGATTGAGCTGTCCTCCTCCCAGTCCGCCAACATCAACCTGCCGTACATCACGGTGGACTCCGAGAAGAACCCGCTCTTCTTGGATGAGACCCTGTCCCGCACCGAGTTCCAGAAGATCACCCAGGATCTGCTGGACCGCACCAAGGAGCCGTTCAACCAGGTCATCAAGGATGCTGGCCTGTCCCTGTCCCAGGTTGACCACGTGGTCCTCGTCGGTGGTTCCACCCGTATGCCGGCCGTGTCCGACCTGGTCAAGGAGATGACCGGCAAGGACCCGAACAAGGGCGTTAACCCGGATGAGGTCGTGGCAGTCGGCGCTGCTCTCCAGGCAGGCGTGCTGCGCGGTGAGGTTAAGGACGTGCTGCTTCTCGACGTCACCCCGCTCTCCCTCGGCATCGAGACCAAGGGTGGCGTGATGACCAAGCTCATCGAGCGCAACACCACCATCCCGACCAAGAAGTCCGAAACCTTCACCACGGCTGATGACAACCAGCCTTCCGTGCAGATTCAGGTCTACCAGGGCGAGCGCGAGATGGCTTCCGCCAACAAGCTGCTCGGCTCCTTCGAGCTCGGTGGCATTGCTCCGGCACCGCGCGGTGTACCGCAGATTGAGGTCACCTTCGACATCGACGCCAACGGCATCGTCTCCGTCTCCGCTAAGGACAAGGCCACCGGCAAGGAAAACACCATCAAGATTCAGGATGGTTCCGGCCTCTCCCAGGAGGAGATCGACCGCATGGTCAAGGACGCCGAGGCACACGCCGAAGAGGACAAGAAGCGCCGCGAGGAGCAGGAGACCCGCAACCAGGCGGAATCCACCTCCTACCAGACCCGCAAGTTCATGGACGAGAACTCCGACAAGCTGCCGGAGGACCTCAAGACCCGCGTGACTGAGGCCGCCGATGCCGTCGATGAGGCGCTGAAGGGCGATGACATTGAGGCAATTAAGTCGGCCGTCGAGAAGCTTGGCACCGAGTCCCAGGAGCTGGGCAAGGCTCTGTACGAGGCCCAGGCTGCGGAGGCAGGCGCCGAGGGTGCCGCTGCTGGCGAGACCGCTGGTGACCCCAACGTCGTCGACGCCGAGGTTGTCGACGAGGACGACGAGAACAAGGAGAAGTAAACCATGACCTCCCCTCAGGACCCGGGCAACCCGGCCAACACCGACCCCGAGGCAACCTCCGCTGAGGCTGCGGAGGCTGCCGCCGCAGAGGCTGCTTCGGCCGACGGCGCCGTGGATGAGGCTGCTGAGGCACAGGCTGATGCTGCCACCGCGGGCACCGCTGAGGCAGAGGCTGCGGTTGAGGATGCCGCTCACGACATCGCTGATGAGGACGCCAGCGCTGAGAACTCCCTGGAGGCTCAGCTGGCTGAGCGCACCGAGGACCTTCAGCGCCTCAACGCGGAGTACACCAACTACCGCCGCCGCACTGAGCGTGACCGTCAGGCCGTGATCGAGACCACCAAGGCCAAGGTCCTGGCAGATTTCCTGCCTATCCTTGATGACCTGGAGCTCGCACGCCAACACGGTGACCTCAACGAGGGGCCGCTCAAGGCCATTGCGGACAAGCTCACGGGCGTGCTGACTAATAACCAGCTGACCCCGTTCGGCGCCGAGGGCGATGCCTTCGACCCCGAGGTGCACGAAGCAGTCCAGGACCTCTCGACTGGTGACGAGCAGGTCATCGGCACGGTCTTGCGCCGTGGCTACACGGTGGGCGAGCGCGTTGTGCGCACCGCCATGGTGATTATCGCCGACCCTGCCGAGTCAGTCGATACCGCTGATAGTCCGGATAGCTCGGATAGCGCAGAATAGGTATCGCAGGTGGCGTCAGGGCTCAGTGTTCCTTGGCGCCACTCTTCTTTTCACTACTTAATTAGCATTTTTACTTAGCAAAAAATCTTAAAACCTAACCGTTTATCGACTCTCCTGAAAGGAGGAGATGCCCAGTGAACGCTAAGCCAGAATGGGCAGACAAGGATTATTACGCGGATCTGGGGGTCTCCTCGTCCGCAACCGCCGAAGAGATTAAGCAGGCTTATCGCAAGCTGGCCCGCCAGAACCACCCCGACGCCAACCCGGATAACCCCGCGGCGGCGGAAAAATTCAAGCAGGTGGCGGAGGCCTATGATGTGCTCTCTGATAAAGCTACCCGCAAGGACTATGACGAGTTCAAGGCCATGATGCGCGGCGGTGGCTTTGGACGGAGAGGAGGCGCCGGGTTTCCCGGCGGGTTTCGATCCACGCACATGGGTGGACCGGGTGCGCAAGACTTCGACCTCTCGGACATCTTCGGAGGATCCGCTCGAGGAGCGTCTCAAGGCGGCGGTCTTGGGGATATCTTCGGTAGCGTTTTCAACCGCGGCGGTGGTGCTGGCCACACAGCTCGGCCGTCGCGGGGGGCCGACGTCGAAACGCAAATAACCCTCGACTTCCGCGAGGCAGCGAAGGGAACCACCATTCCCTTGCAGCTCAGTGGCGAAGCTCCCTGCACCACGTGCCACGGTTCCGGCTCGAAGAGTGGAAAGCTGACGACGTGCTCGACGTGCGACGGCACTGGTTTTACCTCTGAGCAGCGCGGTACCTTCGGCTTCTCGGCGCCGTGCGCTGACTGCGATGGCACCGGCCAGCGCGCTGAGGATCCCTGCCCGGATTGCTCTGGTTCCGGAACGGTGCATCGCACCCGCTCCATCACGGTGCGTATCCCTGCTGGAGTGATTGATGGCCAGAAGGTGCGCCTCGCTGGTCAGGGTGAAGCTGGTCCGAATGGCACGCCTTCCGGTGACCTCTTTGTGGCGGTCACGGTAAAGCCTGACAAGGTATTCACCAGGGAAGGCGATGATCTGCACGTCACCGTCCCGGTGTCCTTTGCGGAGCTGGCCTTGGGAGACACCATTACGGTGCCGACCCTCGATTCGCCCGTGCGCGTGAAGGTGCCGGCGGGCACACCCGATGGCCGCACGTTGCGCGTGAAGGGCCGCGGCGTGGCCAAGCGCGGGGGCAAGGCCGGTGACCTCATGGTGACCGTGCAGGTCACCGTGCCCTCCACGCTGGATGCGGCTGCCTCCTCGGCGCTGCGCAGCTACGCGCAAGCGGAGAAGGAATCCGGCTTCGATCCGCGTGCCGGTTGGGCCGGTAATACGGTAGCGCGCTAAAGGAGGTGTGAGATGAGCAAGGACAGAACAAGCCGAAGTGATGCGGCGCAGCCCAAGGCGATGTATGTCATCTCCGTGGCTGCAGAACTGTCCGGCATGCATGCTCAAACCCTGCGCACGTATGACCGGATGGGGCTGGTTTCCCCAGCCCGCACCTCCGGGGGCGGGCGCCGTTATTCCGAAAGCGACATTGAGCTCTTGCGGAAGATTCAGGCGCTCTCGCAGGACGATGGCGTGAATCTGGCCGGTATTAAATCCATCATCGAGCTGACTGCGGAGCGTGACCGCCTCGCCGCCGAGCGCGATGAACTGCAGGCAGAAGTTGAGCGCCTGCGCAGCCAGGCCCGCCCATCGCGCGGTGAGCTGGTCCATGTGCCGCGTTCGACCTCCGTGGTGATGTGGACGCCGCGTCGTAATCGACGCCGCGATAGCTAGAAGTTTCCCCCTCCTTCGCGGAGGGGGTTCTTCCGTTTTGGGCCCATCTACAGCCCGCTCAGCCGGAAACTCTGCGCTCGTTGCTTAACACGTGCCCTTGTTGCCAAAGTTCTTGTTCAAAATTGCTCTGGACCGTGAAACTTTGGCAACGAGGGCAGTTTGGGTAGCAACTTTCCTGGGGAGGATAGCTTTCGAAAACGTGAGTTTTGCAAAACTTAACACTACACTCGCACTCAACGTTGTGCGACCTGTCACATTCCTAGGTGAATGTGTCTGAGACACCTTAGGTGAAGGCCCGACGGAGACCTATAAGACGACAAGAAAGGTGCGATGACCATGACTTTGTATGCGAACCCAGGAACCCCTGATGCCATCGTGAACTTCCGTGAGCGCTATGACAACTACATCGGCGGCGAGTGGGTACCACCGGTTGATGGTGAGTACATGGACAACATCACCCCGGTTACCGGAGAGGTTTTCTGCCAGGTCGCACGCGGTAAGGAAGCAGACATTAATCTGGCCATCGACGCCGCAGAGAAGGCCTTCGAAACCTTCGGTAAGAGCACCCCGGCCGAGCGTGCGCTCCTGTTGCACCGCATTGCGGACCGCATCGAGGAGAACCTGGAAAAGATCGCCGTCGCGGAAACCTGGGAGAACGGCAAGGCCGTGCGTGAGACCCTCGCTGCTGATATCCCGCTGGCAGTCGATCACTTCCGCTACTTCGCCGGCGCGATTCGTGCTCAGGAGGGCCGCCTGTCCCAGATTGACCAGGACACCGTGGCGTACCATTTCCACGAGCCGCTGGGTGTGGTGGGGCAGATCATCCCGTGGAACTTCCCGCTGCTCATGGCGGCGTGGAAGATTGCTCCGGCGCTGGCCGCGGGCAACACCATTGTGATGAAGCCGGCTGAGCAAACCCCGGCCTCCATCCTGCTGCTCATTGAAATTATTGAGGACCTCCTGCCGAAGGGCGTGCTCAACATCGTCAACGGTGTCGGTGAGGAAGCGGGCGTGGCTCTGTCTACCTCGGATCGCATTGCCAAGATTGCCTTCACTGGCTCCACCCCGGTGGGCAAGATCATCAACAAGGCCGCTGCAGACAAGGTCATTCCTGTCACGCTGGAGCTCGGCGGCAAGTCACCGTCCATCTTCTTCGCGGACATCATGGACAAGGACGATGCCTACCTGGAGAAGTGCGTCGAAGGCTTCGTCATGTTCGCGCTCAACCAGGGTGAGGTCTGCACCTGCCCATCGCGCGCTCTCATCCACGAGGACATCGCGGACAAGTTCCTGGAGCTGGCCGTGGAGCGCGTGAAGAAGATCAAGATCGGCCACCCGCTCGACACCGAAACGATGATGGGCGCGCAGGCTTCCCGGGAGCAGATGGACAAGATCATCGAATACCTCGAGATCGGCCCGAAGGAAGGTGCGGAGACCCTCATCGGTGGACATGTGAACAAGGTGGAGGGCCTAGAGAACGGCTACTACATTGAGCCGACCGTCTTCCGTGGCACCAATGACATGCGCATCTTCCGCGAGGAAATCTTCGGCCCGGTGCTCTCCGTGGCCACGTTCAAGGACTTCGAGGAAGCCATCCAGATTGCTAACGACACCAACTTCGGCCTGGGTGCCGGCGTGTGGTCGCGCCACCAGAACACCTGCTACCGCGCCGGGCGTGAAATCCAGGCCGGCCGCGTGTGGGTCAACCACTATCACGTGTACCCCGCGCACAGCGCCTTCGGCGGCTACAAGGAGTCCGGCATCGGCCGTGAGAACCACCTCATGATGCTCGCTCACTACCAGGAGACGAAGAACATGCTGGTGTCCTACTCCGAGGAGCAGGCTGGTCTCTTCTAAAAGCGTTGCGCGATGATGCCCAGACCCCGCAGAAATGCGGAGTCTTTCCAATAGGAACCATGATCCCCCGGCAGGCCGTTGGCGCCGGGCAGAGGGGCGGCGCCAAAAGCGGGGGAGGAGGGATCAGGGCCGTGGATTCCGCCGCGCGGTCCGGTGGCAATCGCGATGGGGTCCTCGGTATTCCGCGCGCTCCACACCCGGCCGTGCAGCTGCGAGGCACTAGCCACGGAAGCGCCCGGGCTGCCGACGAGCACGATGTCATCCGCAACATAGTCCTGCTGCGCCGCCTTGCCCACCACCACAGAGCCATAGGAGTAGCCCAGGAGGATATGCTGCGCGTGCGGAAAGCGCTGCCGCAAAGCGCGCTGGAAGCGGCCCAGCTCAGCAGCTCCGCGGCGCGCCGGGTCCTCGTGTGCAGCGCGGGGCAGCGAGGCCGGGGCGGAATAACCAATCCACGCCACCGTGGGCCCATTGGTGGCGCGCGCGATGGCGCGGGCGCGCTCCACGGCGGTGGGCCAGCTCGCTGTCTCGGAAGAACCTACCCCACCCACAAAGGTGCTTACCTGGGCGGCGTGGGTCCCGATGCCTTCGGGGGCCACGAGTGCCACCAACCGCCCGGGGCCGGCCTCCAGCACGGTGATATCCGGGTTAGCTGCGGCCAGGGAACGAACCTCCTCGCTAGCCATGGTCAGCTGGACCTGGTGCAGCTCAGTGAGAGTCAGGTCGCTGAAATCCTCCAAGCGGCTCGGTGGCTGGGCCATCTCCGGAGTGCATAAGGCGTTTAATTGGCGGGCGCAGGCCCAATCGAGGACGTCGGCCAACGCATCTAACTGCCCAAGCGCCACGCTGGCGGGCTCGGCAAATACAGGGATCGCAGCGAGCTGCAGTGCGCGTGCGCGCAGTTGTTCAATTCTCTCCAGCAGTGGCGCATAGAGGCTCAGGATCCGCGCGGCCAGGCGCATCTGTTGCGCGGGTTCTAATAGCGTGTCGGTGGCGCGCTGCAATGCGTGCCGTGCGGCATCGGCAGCAGCTCCGGATAGCGCTAGGCCCGCCCAATGATGGTGTGAGTCAGTGACATAAAGTTCGAGTTCAGAAGCAGAATTTACCATCCAGTCAGCCTCCGTGCGTAGTTCTTCCGCCGCGCTCATTCGCTTCCCTCCAGGCGTGCGGAAAGGTTCACATCAAGACTCTGGGTCACACCCACGAAGCGCTCCAGCTCTCCTAGGCGCGCCCGTCGATCTCCTTCGCTGGCTCTTCGCACCTCCTCCCACCGCGCGCCGAGAAGAGCTAGCGCGCGAGCCGTACGGGGAGGCTCTTTCAAAGAAGGCGTGGCGGCGGGCGAGACGTGGCCGAAGAGGGAACGGATCTGCTGAAGGGCAGCATGGTCGATGTCGAGGTGGTTCATAGCATCGAGAGTGCGCTAACTGTCCAATCGCCGTAAAGAGCAGCAACCGCGAATCCACGAAATCTGTGGATAACTAGTCCGGGCTCGTCTACCGTGGGCCGCATGAAGGTAGCAGCAGTTCAATTGACCAGTACCGGAAACGTCGAGGAGAACCTCGTAGTAGCGCTCGACAAGATCCGGGAAGCCGCGGCCAACGGCGCGCAGCTCATCGTCCTGCCGGAAGCTACCACCCAGAGCTTCGACTCCGGGCGCCTCGATACACACGCAGAAGGGCTTGATGGCCCCACTGCCACCGCCGTGCGCGCGCTGGCAGAAGAACTCGGCGTGTATGTGGTGCTGGGAATGTTTGCCCCAGCGGATACGGTCCAGCGTGGGGAGAAGGCCATTAATCGCGTGGCCAACGTTGCGCTCATCGCCGGGCCTGGTGTTCTCGGCGGCTACGAAAAAATCCACACTTATGATGCCTTCAAGTACAAGGAATCCGATACCGTCCGGCCGGGCGAGTCACTCGTTGCCTTCGATGCCGGTGACCTCACCGTGGGTGTCGCCACCTGCTATGACATCCGCTTCCCTGAACAATTCAAGGAGCTCGCCCGCCAGGGTGCTCAGCTCATCGTCGTGCCCACCAGCTGGGCAGATGGCCCTGGCAAGCTGGACCAATGGCGCCTACTCAGCGCGGCGCGCGCGCTTGATTCCACGGCTTATATTCTGGCCGCAGGCCAGGCCCGCCCCGGTGGGGAGGCGAAGGCGGGGCAGACTTCCGGTCCCACCGGCATTGGGCACTCCGTCCTCGTGGCGCCGGATGGCACGCGTCTTGCCGAAGCCGGCTATGAGCCGGAAATCCTCTACGGCGAGGTGGAGCCAGACACCGTGGCGAAGGTCCGCGAATCCCTCCCCGTCCTAGACGCCTAAGCCCCGATTGCACGCCTAAGCTCCGATTGCACGCCTAAGCTCCGTTTGTACGCCTAGGCGCTCAGCGCGCCTAGGCCCACTGGGATTTCTTCCACGCCGCCCAGGCTTCCCAGTCATCGCCCCAGCCGTCGAGCTCCGCGGCGGAGGCCGCCCACTCGTGGCCACGCTGCCAGCTATCCATGGTGATAGCCTTTTCCGCGACACCGCCCGCGAGCAAGGCCGCGCGCGCTAATTCCACGCGGTCGGCCGGACCGATGAGTACAAAGCGGCGGTCAGTCCCTTCGGCGAGCACCGGTTCCATCGGTTCCTTGGCCACCACAGGCTTAAACCCGTGGGCAGCCGGCTGCGCCCCCAGCAACCACGGGTCCTGTCCCTCCCGCACGATGTGGCGCAGCTTCAGCTCCGGAAGCAAGGCCTGCAGGTTAGCCTGAAATTCCGTGTCATAGTGCTCGCCCGGCGAAGGTGCTACAGCATAGACCTGGAGACCGGAGGGGAGGGTGTTCTCTAGGGCGTCGAGAAGCAGCGCCCGGGCACCCGCCCATCCCGTACCGAAGGAAATGAGGGTGGTTCCGGAATCGAGTTGCGGCGGCTCACCGGCGGGCATGCCCAACGTCCACCAATCACCCGGCTGCGCCTTGGCCAGCATGGAGGAAGCCTCACCGGCCAGCGCGAGGTGGAATATCAGTTGCCCGGAATCACCAGCAGGCGCTGCCGGGGTCAACGGACGCCAGGTTCCCGGCGTGAGCTGCGAGGTCACCGGCACGTGCTGGCCCGCGCGGTAGTCCAGCGCCATACCGGACTCCAACCGGACCACAGCGGTGTTCCGGTTGGGCTTTTCCACCGCCACCACCTGGGCGCTATGAGCGGGAGGAAGACCGGCGACATCCGCCTCCTGTGCGGCGGTACGCATGATGGAGCACACCTGGGAAATGGTGCGCGTGGCGACGTCATGCTGGTACGGCGTGAGCCCCAGAACCCCCAGCCCGTGAACAAGTGATGCCTCAAATTTCGGATAGACCTCAGGCGGGAAACCGAGGCGGCGATGATCACGGCCCATGCGTACCAGGCGCTGGGCCACGTCCCCCTGTACCTCATCGCCCTCCACATTCTCCAGCACCCACGCCAGCGCCGGGGCCATGGAGGGGTGCGTGTCTTTCATCGACAGAGCAAAGACCTGGCGGGACTCGGCCACGGTGGCGAAAAAGTGTCCGTGTACTGCGTCGCGATAGTCTTCCGCGTGCTTGCGTAGGTGCTCACCCAGTTCCCTCATGCCCGCCCATCCTAGCCCCTGGGGGTAGAGCCACATCACCCTCGGGTTATATGCCAGGGGTGGAAAAGCGGGAAGGGGGTTGTAGTGTAATCAACGGTTCATTTCCCGAAAGAGGGTGAGTCTCGTCTCAAGGACGCCGCCGAGTGCGGCATGGAAGGAAGTTTTCGCATGGAAGAATTCTCTGCGTTCACAATCATGACCGACGTGGGCTGGATTTCTTTGCTCATGGTTATCGGCAACGTTCTGCGCCACCAGATCAAGTTCGTGTTCCAGGACTTGCTCTTGCCTGCCCCCATCACGGCAGGCCTACTCGGCTTGCTCTTAGGCCCTAATGTCTTGGGCTGGATCGGTTTCTCCGACAACCTCGGCGATTACACCTCACTGCTCATCGCTGTGGTCTTCGCCTCTATGGCCTTCTCCATGGAGATGGGCGGCAACATGGGCAAGGGTGCCCGCAACATGTGGGGCTATTCCACCATGATGTTCACCGGCCAGTGGGGCCTGTTCATCGTTTTGGGTCTTCTCCTGTTCAAGCCAACCTTTGATACCCCAGACTGGTTCGGCATGATGCTGCCCGTTGGCTTCACGGGTGGCTTCGGTACCGCGGCGGCTGTCGGCAGTGCCTTGGAAGGTGTGGGTGCTGAGGCGGCGTCCTCCTTGGGCTTTACCTCCGCCACCGTGGGTACGCTGGCCGCCATCATTGGCGGTATCGTCGCCGGTAACTGGGGCATCCGTAAGGGCAAGGTTTCGTACGTGCCGAAGAAGCTTCCGGAGGAACTGCGCCGCGGCTACATCTCGCGCCTGGAGGATCGTCCTTCCCTGGGCCGTGCCACGACGAACCCCTCTGCCATCGAGCCCATCACCCTGCACGTTGGCTTTATTGCTTTGACCGTGATGACCGCTTATGGCATCAACAAGGGAATCTCCTCCATCTGGGAGAATGTTTCTATCCCGCTGTTCGCCATGTCCATGGTGGTGGGCCTGCTCTTCCGTGCGGTGATGAACATGGTGGGCGCCAAGGACTACCTGGATAAGGACACGGTGAGCTCGGTGTCCGGTGCGGCAACCGACTACCTCATTGCCTTCGGCGTGGCGGCCATCGTCCCGGCTGCCGTCGCGGCCTACTGGAAGGCTCTTCTCCTGCTCTTCGTTCTGGGCACCATCTACTGCATCTTCTTCCTCATGTGGTTTCCTGCCGAGTTCTTCGGCGAGCGCTGGATTGAGCGCGGCATCTTTGGTTGGGGCTGGGCGACGGCTACCGTGGCCACCGGTATTGCGGTCCTCAAGATCGTCGATCCGAAGCTCAAGTCCGGCACCCTGTCGGAGTACGGCATGGCCTACATTGGCTTCGGCCCCTTCGAGATTTCCTGGACCATCATCGCGCCGCTGGCCGTTATGTACGGCTTTACCGCCGGCTTCGGCTGGATCTCCCTGGGCAT
Source organism: Corynebacterium sp. HMSC069E04 (assembly GCF_001813175.1). NCBI lineage: Bacteria > Bacillati > Actinomycetota > Actinomycetes > Mycobacteriales > Corynebacteriaceae > Corynebacterium > Corynebacterium sp. HMSC069E04. The sequence continues at coordinate 108,855 of NZ_KV811640.1, forward strand.
CGCGGTGGTCATTTACCTCGTCTTCAAGTTCACGGGAATGATGCCGCCGCGCGGCACCATCTTCAAGGAAGGCATCGGACACGTCGGCTCAGAGAAGTAGACGCTGACCTTTCCCGCGTGAAACCCCCAGGCCACGGCCTGGGGGTTTCTTCGTTCACAGGGTGGCCCGCATTACGGGAGTCAGTGCCTAGTGAACACATTGCTCTTTAACCAAGAATGGGGATAAAATTCAGGAAGTTGTTAGCGTGGCGCTCTCCCATTCTTTCTTTTTATTCTTTCGTCGGCAGCGCAATCTTAGGAATCCATATGCATATTCTTTATGAAGGCTCACCTCGTGAGGTCATCCTCGAGTCTGCACTTCATATCGGAGCAGCCGAGGGCGATGAGGCTATTACCGTGGAATCCGTGGCCAAGCTGGCGGAGCTTCCCGTCGCTGAGGTACGCGCGGAATTTCCTGATCGCGAGGCAATCGTGCACGCGCTTCCTGATTACGTAACTGAGCGGAAAGTTAAGTTCCTCGAGGAAACGCTCGACGCTGCTCCTGGTTACGCCGATCTTTTTACTAAGCTGACCACTTTTACTGAGGCCTACTACGAGTACGCCGAACGTGAGCCGGAGCTGTTCCGCTACCTCTTTGAGAAGAAGGCCTATGTCTCCGAGGATGAATGGCGTGCTCTTTTGCAGGGAAACTTATCCCACAATCGCACCTTGGACCTGATCTATGAAAACATCTCGCTCATCGCGGCCGAGGAGAAACTTAAGGTAGGAAGCGATGTGTGCTTTCAAACGGTGGCGCGGCTGAGCGTGGCCACCTTGGCTACCGTCCACGGTATGGCGCACCTGAGTGTTTTGGGTGTGCTGCGGCACCAGCACTCGGTGGTGCGACGCTTTAACCTCCGTGAGGTATGTAAAGCACTCATTGGAACCCTGTTCAAGGCTGCAGAGTTCTTGGAGATGCCGGATGTGCGTAGCCCGATGCAGGAGTACCGCGCGTTGCTCGCCGGGTTTGTTCCGGACCGCGATATTTCGTTGGACATCTCCGCGATTGAGGACGTGCAGGAACTTTCCACAGAGCGGGCACGCATGGCTGTTAAGGAACGTGCCATCCAGCTGGCAGCGCGGGAAGGGCTGCAGTACGTGACCATTGAGAACGTGGCCGAGTATTTCGGTGTCTCCGATGTTTTCGTTGCTTCGCTGGTGGACAATGACTTCGTGTTGCGTGAATCCGTTGAGCGGGAAACCGACTGCGAGCTTGAAGCCCACAGTCTCTACCTGCTGGAGCGGCTGCCGGAGGGTGCATCGGCCGTCGACAAGCTCCTGTGCGTTGCGGTGGCCTATTTCCACTATGCGGTGACCTTCCCCGAACGCTATAGCGCCTGCATTGCTGCTGCCTCCGGCTCCGTGGTGCCGTTGAGTGAGGACGGTGAGGAGCAAACCCAGATGGGTGAGTCCTTCGCGCTGCTGATGCAGTTTGCCCGTGAGGCGCTGCGAGAGGCCGGCTATGCGCCGGAGGACCGCTTGGTTTACATCAAGAACCTCACCCTGTGGGCTGGTGCTGACGGCATGTGCCACTTGGCGTCGATGGGTGAGTTTCGAGATATCGACCTCGAACAGAAGTGGTCCCTCTATTACTTTGTCACGGCCGTGGTTCTCGCGTCCTTTTCCTACGACCTTCCAGAGGAGCAACCACAAGCCTCTCAGTCGGCTTAAGCATTTACCGCACCGGTCCCTCCGCACCGTTGCACCCAGCAGGGCGGTGGGGCTGGTTTTCTTATGCCTATGGCCTGCCAAGCGGGCAGAAGAAAAACTTGAGTGAAGCCCTATCAACCCGGTCGGGGGTGGTTGGTTTAAAAAAACTTCTAGTTGAGTGGAACAGACTCAAGTTCTGTAGCGTTATAGACAGTGAAGCTTCCTTCCCTGCTGTAGCCGCAGGGAAGTTTGAATAAACGCTAGAAACGGAGAAACACAACAATGAGTTCTTTTAACCCCACCACTAAAACTCAGGAGGCCCTGCAGCAAGCACTGCAGACGGCTTCCGCCAACGGTAACCCGGACATCCGCCCGGCACACCTCTTAGCAGCCATCCTTGAGCAGAAGGACGGCATTGCCGCCCCAGTGCTCAAGGCCACCGGTGTGGATCCGGAGACGGTGCTCAAGGAGGCACGCCAGCTTATCGGCGCCCTCCCGAAGGCCGAGGGCGCCAACATGGCGAACCCGAACTTTAACCGCGACGCCCTCAACGTCCTCACCCGCGCCCAGGAGCTGGCCGGCGAGCTTGGTGATGAGTACGTCTCCACCGAGGTTTTGCTTGCAGCTATTGCGGGCTCGAAGACGGATGCCGCGGAGCTGCTGACCTCCCGGGGTGCCACTTACGACGCGCTCAAGGGCGCTTTCCCCTCCGTGCGTGGTGCAGCCAAGGTGACCTCGGAGAACCCCGAGGAGCAGTTCCAGGCTCTGGAGAAGTACGCCACGGACCTCACCGCCCGTGCCCGCGAAGGCAAGATTGACCCGGTCATCGGCCGTGATCAGGAGATCCGCCGCGTGGTCCAGGTTCTTAGCCGCCGCACGAAGAATAACCCGGTGCTCATCGGTGAGCCCGGTGTGGGTAAGACCGCCATCGTGGAGGGCTTGGCCCGCCGTATCGTGGCGGGTGACGTACCGGAATCCCTCAAGGGCAAGACGCTGCTGAGCCTGGACCTTGGCTCCATGGTCGCCGGCGCGAAGTACCGCGGCGAGTTCGAGGAGCGCCTCAAGGCCGTGCTCGATGAGATCAAGGCTTCCGATGGACAGATCATCACCTTCATCGATGAGCTGCACACCATCGTGGGCGCCGGTGCCACCGGTGAGGGTTCCATGGATGCCGGCAACATGATTAAGCCCATGCTGGCCCGCGGCGAGCTCCGTCTGGTGGGTGCCACCACCCTCGATGAATACCGCAAGTACATCGAGAAGGATGCCGCCCTGGAGCGCCGCTTCCAGCAGGTCTACGCCGCTGAGCCCTCCGTGGAGGACACCATCGGTATCCTCCGTGGCCTCAAGGAGCGCTACGAGGTGCACCACGGTGTGCGTATCCAGGACTCGGCCTTGGTCTCTGCCGCTGAGCTCTCGCACCGCTACATCACCAACCGCTTCCTGCCGGATAAGGCCATCGACTTGGTCGATGAGGCAGGCTCTCGCCTGCGCATGGAGATTGACTCCTCCCCGCAGGAGATTGATGAGCTGGAGCGCATCGTGCGCCGCCTCGAGATTGAGGAGCTGGCTCTGAAGAAGGAATCGGACGCCGCCTCGAAGGACCGCCTGACTGCCCTTCAGCAGGAGCTGGCTGATGAGCGCGAGAAGCTCGGTGAGCTCAAGGCCCGCTGGGCCAATGAGAAGAAGGCCATCGATGATGTGCAGACCATCAAGGAACAACTGGAGGATCTGCGCCGCCAGGCAGAGATTGCGGAGCGCGATGGTGACCTAGCACTGGCCTCCGAGATCAACTACGGCAAGATGCCGCCGCTGGAGAAGGACCTGGCTGCCGCCGAGGAGAAGGCTCAGCAGCAGCACAACACCATGCTCAGCGAGGAGGTTACTCCGGATACCATCGCGGAGGTTGTCTCCGCCTGGACCGGCATCCCAGCCGGCAAGATGCTGCAGGGAGAGACCGAGAAGCTGCTCAACATGGAATCCGTGCTGGGACAGCGCGTGGTGGGCCAGAAGGAGGCCGTCACCGCGGTCTCTGATGCCGTGCGCCGCGCGCGTGCCGGTGTGGCTGACCCGAATCGCCCGACCGGTTCCTTCCTCTTCCTAGGCCCGACCGGCGTGGGTAAGACGGAGCTGGCGAAGGCTCTGGCGGACTTCCTCTTCGACGATGAATCCGCCATGGTTCGCATCGATATGTCCGAGTTCGGTGAGAAACACTCCGTCGCCCGCCTCGTCGGTGCCCCTCCGGGATACGTGGGCTATGACGCCGGTGGCCAGCTCACGGAGGCGGTGCGTCGCCGTCCGTACACGCTGGTGCTTTTCGACGAAGTCGAGAAGGCCCACCCGGATGTCTTCGACGTGCTGCTCCAGGTGCTCGATGAAGGCCGCCTGACCGATGGCCAGGGCCGCACCGTGGACTTCCGCAACACGGTCATCATCCTGACCTCGAACCTGGGTGCCGGCGGCACCAAGGAGGAGGTCATGGAGGCAGTCAAGCGCAGCTTCAAACCGGAGTTCATCAACCGTCTTGATGATGTGGTGATGTTTGAGCCGCTGACCTCGGATCTGCTCTCCGGCATCGTGGACATCCAGCTCAAGGGCTTGGCCGAGCGCCTGTCCGGCCGCCGCCTGACGCTGCAGGTCTCCGACGCGGCCAAGCTGTGGCTGGCGGAGCGCGGTTATGACCCGGCCTATGGTGCCCGCCCGTTGCGCCGCCTGATTCAGCAGGCCATCGGTGACCAGCTGGCCAAGAAGCTCCTGGCCGGTGACATCGTGGACGGCGATACCGTGCACGTTGACGTCGCCGACGGTGGCGAGCGCCTGGAGCTAGCTGCCCGCACCGCCTAAGGCACCGACTAAACCGGTGAGCGCGATTAGCGCTCACCGCGCTCACCGCGTTCATCGGTCGCCACTCTTCGCTCATGCCCCTATGATCTAGGGACATGAGCATTTTGATCTCCCCTCACGAGTTGAGTGAGAAGATTTACCGCGGTGATAAGACGACCATCCTCGCTTCCCTCTGGGCTCCAGGGGAAGGCGAGGCCTTCAATCAGTTTTCCTCCCTCCACATTCCGACTGCCCAGTACGCCGACGCCGCTTCAGCCTTCGTGGGCCTGCCCGGCTCCAAGGTAGGGCGCAACCCACTCCCGCAGACCGAGAAGATTCAAGAGTGGATCGACCTCTGGGGTCTAGAGGAGGACAGCGAAGTCGTTGTCTACGACGAAGGCCGCGGACTCTTCGCTGGCCGTGCGTGGTGGACGCTGCGCTGGGCGGGCATCCACAACGTCCGCATCCTCGACGGCGGCCTGTCAAACTGGCGTGCCCAGTCCCTGCCCACCCTTACCGGCCCGGGTAACTTGGGCATGCCCTCGGACTTTGAAGTGACCACGGGGTCGATGCCCACGGCCACCATCGACGAGGTCAAGGAGCATAAGGGCCTGCTTCTCGACGTTCGCACGCGCAACCGCTTCGCCGGCCGCCGCGAGAACCTCGACTTGAAGGCCGGCCACATCCCGGGTGCAGTCAACCTTCCGGAGCGCCTCTTTCACACGCAGGACGTCACCGTGTGGAAGTCCAAGGAAGAAATCCTCGAAATCCTTGAGCAGCACGGCGTGACCAAGGAAAACGTGGACGGCGCCATCATCTACTCCGGCTCCGGTAACCACTCCGCGCTTACCATCGCCGTGCTGGAACACGTGGGCTTTACCGGCTTGCGCCACTTCGTGGGTGGATGGTCGCAGTGGTCAGCCAACCCGAAGAATCCGGTGGAGCGTGGCGACCGCGAGCACGTCTAGAATCCGCGCGTGACCAGCGCGTCAGCGCAGATCGAGCGCGCTGGGCGATTAGAGTCAGGCAGTGATGCCTTTCGTACTCTTATCCCTCGCCGCCGTCGCGCTCGTGGCTGGTCTCATCGTGCTCTGGTTGGATCACCGCCAGCGCGCCGCGCTCTCCGCCGACGAAACCACCACAGCGGCCGATACCGCTGCGCCTGAACTCACCCCTGACTCCCCCTCAGAGCCCGCGCTCGCCGAGGAACCCGCGCTCGCCGAGGAACCTGAGCCTGCTCCAGAGCCCGACATCATTACCGAGCCGGAGCCAGAACCCGTGGCTGAGCCGGCAACCGAGCCAACTGCGGATGCCGCTGAAGAACCGGCCGCCGCTGAGCCCAGTGAGGAACCGGCCGCCGAACCGCAGGCTGCCGCACCCAGCTTTGCGGAGCGCGCAGAGCGCGCCAAGTACCTCGTGCCGGGCAGTGCCCGCCGTGAGCGCAAGGCCTTTGGCCAGCAGCGCGGCTGGGAATACCTCAAGCATGATTCCTACCTGGCGGATGAGTGGACCCGCGGCGCTGCCGCCCGCGGCCACGAACCCCGCGACATCGTCGCCGGAACTGTCCGGGGGCACGAGACGCTGCTCTTCGATATGGGTGCTATCCCCGTCATGGCTATGCGCACCGGCGCGGCCTCCGATATCGTGGTGGATTTCCGCCGCGCAGGCGAGGAGATCGAAAACCTCTCCGAGGATCTGTTGTACGTGCGTGAGGAGGAAGGCTTCGAGGTTTTCGCCTCCGATGCTGGCGTGGGCCAGCGCTTCATCGATACCCGAGTGAGTACGGCGTTGAATCATCTACCCGCCGCGGTGACTGCCGTGTGGCTGGAAGGGGAGTGGGTGCTGGCCCAAACTACCCGGCAGGCCCGCAGCGCTGAGTGGGAAGAGCTGCTCGAACCGCTGTCGCTGCTCGCCGATGCTGCTCGCGTTCTTCCACCGCGCTCCGAAGCCGCTCAGGTCCTGCGCGTCGATGAGCTGGACCCCAGCCGCGACATCCCGGAACCTCCGCAGCCGGAACCCACCGGGCCCACGGCGGTTCCGGACCGCGATGATTCCCTCGACGCCCCCACCATCCAGCGCCCCACCGAGCCGGTGGTCATGCCGAGCCGCACCACCAGCGAGGCCCGCGGCACCATTGACCACTCCAGCCTGGGTGCGGATGAAGTCGACGCGATTGCCGATGGCCACGAGCGCCCCACCCACGAAAACAATCAGGCCCGCCTGCCGCGCCGCTTCGATGGCGGCTCCTCCATCTTCGACTAGACCCGCCAGCCTGCCGCCGCGGCGAGGCGCCGCAGCCAGGTGTCACAGCCGAGCACCAGCACTAGTCGCGGGCAACCGTGCGGGAAGAGGGTAAACTACAGAGCGGATTTTTCACGGCCGAACAGCCACAGACTTTAAGGAGCGAGCGATGAGCCTGGATCAGCAGAAGAAGCAACGCCTAGCAGAACTGGTGAAGGAGCTGGCCGTCGTCCACGGCAAGGTCACGCTGTCCTCTGGCAAGGAGGCTGACTACTACGTGGACCTGCGCCGCGCCACCCTGCAACACGAGGCCTCGCGCCTTATCGGCTCGCTGCTGCGTGAGCTCACCGCTGACTGGGATTATGCTGCCGCCGGTGGCCTGACCATGGGCGCGGACCCGGTCGCGCTGTCCATCATGCATGCCGATGGCCGCGATATCGACGCCTTCGTTGTTCGCAAGGAAGCCAAGAAGCACGGCATGCAGCGTCAGATTGAGGGCTTCAACGTCGAGGGCCAGAAGGTGCTCGTTGTCGAGGACACCACCACGACCGGCAACTCGCCGCTGACCGCCGTGAAGGCTCTTCGTAAGGCAGGCGCCGAGGTCGTCGGAGTGGCCACCGTGGTGGACCGCAACACCGATGCCGGCGCAGCCATTGCCGCCGAGGGCCTGGAATACCGCTACCTGCTGGGCCTTGAGGATCTTGACCTTGCCTAAGCCCGAGGAAGAGGCGGCAGCCAAAGGCCCCACCGAGTGGAACGAGGGCCGCCACGGTGTTGGCCCGTGGGAAGGCCCGCTGCCCGAAGGCCCCGAAGCGGAGAAATACGATCCCGAACTGCTCGCGGAGGGGGATCGCCGCAATGTCGTCGATGCCTACCGTTACTGGACACGCGAGGCGATCCGGGAGGATATCGATAAGCGCCGGCATGCGCTGCACATCGCCATCGAGAACTTCGAAAACGATTCCAACATCGGCACCGTGGTGCGCACTGCCAACGCCTTTGCCGTCGACACCGTCCACATTGTGGGACGCCGCCGCTGGAACCGGCGCGGCGCCATGGTCACCGACAGGTACCAGCACCTCATGCACCACGCGGATGTTACTGAGCTGATGGCCTGGGCGGCGGACCAGGAACTGACCGTCGTGGCCATCGATAACACCCCCGGGTGTGTCCCCCTAGAAACCGCTGAGCTGCCTGAGCGCTGTCTGCTCCTCTTCGGACAGGAAGGCCCAGGCGTCAGCCCGGAAGCCCAGGACGCAGCAGTAATGACCTGCTCAATCGCGCAATTTGGTTCTACTCGCTCCATCAACGCGGGCGTGGCCGCAGGCATTGCCATGCATGCATGGATTCGGCAGCACGCCGATTTATCAAAAGCTTGGTGAGATCCCGCGCACTGTGTTTACATCTAGGTAACGAATTCACATTGTGAGAATGATGAGACAAAAGTGTTAGAGAAATGGTCCCACCGCGCCGACCTTGCGGAAACAGCCATCAATGAGCGTCACGCGCAGGCCGTGTGGGGCTTGCCCCGTACCAACCTTGCCGTGGTGAGTTGGCCACCCACCACCAAGGAATCACTCTTTGTGCATTGGCATTATTGGTGGCAGGCGCATTATCTGGACTGTCTTGTTGATGCGGCCCTGCGCAAAAACACCAAAGCCCGCCGCGCGCGCATCGCTGACACCATCCGCGGCATCCATGTGCGCAATCTCCGTGCGCTGACGAAGAACCGCTACTACGACGACAAAGCATGGCTCGCCCTAGCCATCGCCCGGGCCGGTGAGCTCAAGAAGCAGCGCCCCTACAAGAAGTTGGGCACCCTGCAGCACAACATCCGCGATGGCATCGACACCCAGGTCGGCGTGCTGCCCTGGCGCGAAGGCGAGACCTTCCTCAACGTCCCCTCGAACGGGCCGGGCGCCATCATGCTGGCCCGCATGGGGCGCGTGGACGAGGCCCGCCACATCGTGGACTGGATCTACGATCACTTGATTGACGACGATGGCTTCGTCATGGACGGCATCCGCATGCGTATGGATGGGCAGGAGATCGTCCGCAACATCCACCCCTACTGCCAAGGCGTGGTGCTCGGTGCCTGCTTGGAAATCGTGCTGGCGCTGCGGGAGAAGACCGGCCTGCGATCCGTGGAGGATATCGACTCCGTCCACGAGGCAGAACTCGCCGCGGACATGATGGATTACACCACTCGCATCCGTGGCCTAGTCCAAGCGGTGGCCACGGGCATGGCGACGTACACGGGCGTCATCGACTGGCAGACTGGCGACGGCGACGGCGGCCTCTTCAAGGGCATCCTTGCTCGCTACCTCGCGGACGTGGCGGTCCGCCTGCCGGGCGATTCTCCGGCCAACCGCGCGACGAAGAAGCTGGCCGCTCGCCTCGTGACGGCCTCGGCGGAATCCGTGTGGGAACACCGCCTAGAGGTAGACGGCTTGCCCATCTTCGGTTCCGATTGGACCGCGGATGCGAAGCTTCCCCATAACTACGGTTTCGGCCCCTCGTCATTGAGCCAGAAGATGGGCATTATCCGCGTGGCTGAGCGCGATTTGTCCGTTCAATTGTCCGGTTGGATGTTGTTGGAGGCCTGCACCCGGATTGTGAAGTACAAGTCAGAATCCAAGAAATAGCAGCGTTTCCCCAGGTGGTCGGGGGATTCCTGCCCATGCGGAGCGGTGTTTAAGTGAGGTCACATCGCATCTCGCGGCGGAAAACCACAATAACAGGCATACTTGGGTGTTGGAACGTGTTGTTTCGCTGGTTTGTGAGACGGCACGGCTTACTGCACAGCAACTCCAAAGGATGGAATTTCATGCCTATTGCAACCCCTGAGGTTTATAACCAGATGCTGGATACCGCCAAGAAGGGCGGCTTCGCATTCCCGGCAATCAACTGCACCTCCTCCGAAACCATCAACGCCGCTCTCCGCGGCTTCGCCGAGGCTGAGTCCGACGGCATCATCCAGTTCTCCACCGGCGGCGCCGAGTTCGGTTCCGGCCTGTCCGTGAAGAACAAGGTTGCCGGCGCCAAGGCACTGGCTGCCTTCGCTCACGAGGCTGCACAGCACTACGGCATTAACGTTGCGCTGCACACTGACCACTGCCAGAAGGAAGTCCTGGATGAGTACGTGCGCCCGCTGATCGCCTTCTCCCAGGAGCGCGTTGACCGCGGCGAGCTGCCGCTCTTCCAGTCCCACATGTGGGATGGCTCCGCTATCCCGATCGATGAGAACCTTGTGATCGCTCAGGAGCTCCTCGAGAAGGCCCACAACGCCAACATCATCCTTGAGGTTGAGATCGGCGTCGTTGGCGGCGAAGAGGACGGCGTTGAGGCCAAGGCCGGCGCGAACCTCTACACCTCTCCGGAGGACTTTGAGAAGACCGTTGATGCCCTCGGTACCGGTGAGAAGGGTCGCTACCTGCTGGCCGCTACCTTCGGCAACGTCCACGGCGTGTACAAGCCGGGCAACGTGAAGCTGCGCCCGGAGGTTCTGGATGAGGGCCAGAAGGTTGCTGTGAAGAAGCTCGGCCTGGAGGAAGGCTCCCAGCCCTTCGACTTCGTCTTCCACGGTGGCTCCGGCTCCGAGAAGGAAAAGATCGAGGAGGCCCTGCGTTACGGCGTCATCAAGATGAACGTTGACACCGATACCCAGTACGCCTTCACCAACCCGGTTGCACGCCACATGTTCGCTAACTACGACGGCGTCTTCAAGATCGACGGCGAGGTGGGCAACAAGAAGGTCTACGACCCGCGCTCCTACCTCAAGAAGGCTGAGCAGGGCATGGCTGACCGCGTGGTTGAGGCCTGCCAGGACCTGCACTCCGTGGGCAAGACCGTTTCTAAGTAATCCAATGCCCAGCTGACACCGGCCCCTCCTGGACGCCGCTGCTTAGCAGCCGCAGGCTCTAAGCTGCGTCAGCACATGCCAACAAGCCACCCCTTGACCTCAAAGGGGTGGCTTTGTTCGTCCAAACTCGCCGCCAGAACGCGTAAAATACCGGAGTCATGGAAGCGCAAGAGTCATCGTCGAATTCGTCGAGTACCGTCAAGCGTGTTCGCAAGACCACCCGCGAGCAGTTGCGGTTGGTGGATAAGTCGCTCAAGGCGCGCCTCACGCGCATCCGCAACCGGCTCGTGTTCATGATTCAGTGCACGCTGGGCGCGGGTCTGGCCTTCTACGTTGCGCACGATTTCTTCGGCCACGAGCAGCCCTTCTTTGCCCCGATGGCCGTCATCATCATCCTTGGTTTATCGGGCAGTGACCGCCTGAAGCGCGCTGTCGACATGTCCATCGGCGGCATCGTGGGCGTGCTGGTGGGCACGCTGCTTGTCGACGCCCTCGGGACCGGCCCCATTCACATGACCATCATCATCGGCCTTGCCCTGGTGATTGGATCCTTTGTTACGGGCTCGCAGATGGTGAGCAACCAGATCGTCATCGCCGCCATCCTTATTGCCACCATCCTTCCCCCGGAAGACATGGGTGGTCTCTCCCGTGCTGTTGACGCCATCATCGGTGCGGTCATTGGCATCACAATGATCGTGTTGATTCCCTCCTCGCCTTTGCGTGCGGGGCGCTCGGAAGTCTCGAAGGTCTTGGGTATTACCTCCCTGGTCCTCTCCGACGTGGCTAAGGGACTGGAAGAAAACGATCCCGAGACCATCACGGAGGCCCGCGATGCCGTGCGCGGCACGCAGGATGACATCAACAACATGCTCAACGCCACCAAGGGCGGCGCGGAAACCGCACGGTTATCACCCTTCCTGTGGAGCACGCAGCGCACCGTGCGCTCCCTGGAACGCATTCTCACTCCTGTTGACAACATGGTCCGCGGCACCCGCGTGCTCTCCCGCCGTGCGCTCGTGCTCGCCGAGGACGGCGACCAGGCCACGGCCGAGCAAGTTGAGATCATCGATGAACTCGCTGACATCACGATGAAGCTCTCCGATCTCTATACCCACCAAACCGCGCGTGAGCGCCGCGTGGATGAGGCGCACGCCATTCCTGAGATAGTCAACCGCCTACGCCAGCTGGGGGCGCGCTGCTCGATGGACATCGCTGGCGAGGAAGCCGTACTCTCCGCCTATGCCGTGCTCGCCCAGACGCGCTCCATCATCGTGGACCTACTCATGGTGTGCGGCATGTCGCGCGAGTCAGCCGTGGCACAACTCGTGCCCACCTCCAAGCACCCGGCCTACCCGCCGGAGGTCTGGGAAGAGGATTAGGGTCGAAGAGTCTGGAAGTGAGAATTTTAGAGGCAGTTCGAGTTACTTGCTCGGTGAGGGCAAATCAGATGTGACTCTGGCGGCCAGCAGCGAGCTGCTTTGAAAGTACCGAGGCCTCTTCACAAATGCGGAGCCACGACCGCTAGCCTCGTGCACAATGTCCTGCTTTTCAGCGGTAGTGAGAGTTGAGGGATGCTTGGGCCCACTGAGGTGATAAACCTTGTATGTATTCTCTGGAGGGTAGCTTTTAACGAATCGATCAGAAAGCGCGTAGCTCATAATTTTACCGAGACGTTGTTCCTCGGGGTCGGATGATTTCTTAAGCGCATCTGAAGTCTTTTTATTCCAGCTAGAAGCGATTTCAATGTCTAAGACCTTTGGAAAGGTTCCGACGATTTTCTGGCTGAAATAGAAACCGATGTAGTCCACTTGTGCAAGAGGCGTAGAGGCTTCCAGGATGACGGCACCTACCCTTTGATAAAGAGTGAAAAGAGAATCGTCGGCATGCCCCAAGATGGCGGTGTTGAGTTTTGGTGTGCGTTGAGCAGCTAGCTTGGTAACACGTTCGAGGTTTTCTAGCCATAGTCTTGCATCTTGGTCTATCCAACTGGCGAGTCTAAGAATTTTCTTTAGTTCTACGGTTGGATCCACGTTGAGAAGTGAGTCCTGATGCGCACATCGGTTTCGAAGGACATTGAGGTCTGTCAGCAGGGCTGCAACAATCTTCCTACTACCTTGGCCCGGGAAAGCGTTTCGAAGATATTTTCTCCAGATTTCCTCATTGGCATCGGATTTCGTGGAAAGAAGTGAAGCCCAGTACCCCATGTTCAGATGCGCAATGATGTCGTCCTTGGTGACGGGGCGCTTGTATTTCTTAGCTAGCTTTGTAGAAAGCGCTGAAATATCGAAAGAATCTTGGTTCCAGCCGAAGTCAAATGGGTGAGCGTCGGCAAGTGAATCGCTCATAGCGTTTCGAAGCAAGACTTCTGTGTGATGAATTACTTCAGACAGCGCAGCTGCGATTTGCGCGTTGAGTTCATAGAGCTTCCATGCCTCTTCCGCCGTGCCGCATTCTTCGAGGTATGGGGCGAATCTGGCATCAGATACCCAAGAAATTTTGTGCGTTAGTGGCATGGACTTGTTCTTTCGGGAGCTGAGAGTGGTAGAGTCTTCCGCAGACCGCCTAGGTGCATTGCACAATGCGCATGCGGTGAGGATTCGGTTTCGAGCCTAGTGCCGAAAAGGTAATGCTGGCCGAATCCTCCTTTCGTTTTACCTTTGTCGCCAGGATCGTGTTGGCTTTCACGGATAGTGGCGCTGTAATTGAGTGCGGTTGTTCGGAGGCGGGGAAGAAGACTAGGGCCGTACTATCTGTAGGTCCCGCAGGTGACGGTAGAACGTCACGCGCTTGACCGGCCGCTTGGCGCGGACTCCATCAACGCTGACGCTGAGCGAAGGCCCGCCAGCCTGTACCGCCCGGCCTTGCATGACGCTGGCGGGGTCGAGCTGCCCAGGTTGGGCAGGCTTGCGCAGGCGGGCGAAGAACCCACGGCGCGGTGCTGCGTCCGCCTCAAAACTGGTAACCGCCTTTGCTGCCACGATGCCTGGCGCATCCGTCATCGGTACGAGCTTTGCACCGAAGACATCCTTCTCGCGGTCGGCGCGCAGCAGAACGGCATCGTCGACGATGATCTCCCCGGTTATCTCTTCATTCGACCATTCCGCAATCGTTGCCGAACCCGCCACGGCGAGGCCCGCGTCATTGCGGATGAGCGGCGCCGGTTTGACGGGCGCGGTCATGGCAAAGGAGAGCGCTTCCTCCATCACTGCTCCTTGGTCGCCGAGCCCCTGGCGACCCTGGTCCGTTTCGCTAGCTTTTAAGCCCCAATTCATCGCCGCGGTGGAGTGCTCCCCAGTGGAAACGTAGCCCACCTCGGCCCACAGGTAATCCGCCCGCATCATGCGGGTCAGCACGGCGCTCAGCGCGGCATCGTTGCCAATGACCACGATGCGCAGCGTTTCGCTCAGGAACGGGGCCTGGGGCGCTGGCCCCGGTGCGCCGAGGTGGCTGACATCTGGTTGCGCGGCAATCTCATCCAACGATGGGGTGGGGTCTTCCGGAAGGAGCTCCCTGGCCAGCGCATCAATAGCCTTCAACTCTTGCCGGGTGGGAACCTCCGCGAAGCGGAAGTGTTCGACACGAACTCCATGCTGGGCAGCCCCAACCAGAGCGGTGGTGTGGGCGTTGGTGAGGTGGCCGCCGCAGTCTAAAAGCGCACAGATCATACAAGAAGCATAGAAGCGTTGGAAGAGCTTGGCTAAAAAGCGCCTTCAGTGACGCACGAGCAGCGGAGCTTTCCCCAGAAAAGTAGTGCACATCACATTCTGCCAGTAGGCTCCAAGGCAATACCAAACTTTTTAATACTTAACTCTTCCACTCAATTCTTCTTTGTCTAACAGCTGGAGGTAATCACCATGTCCGCCCGTATGACAACCCTTGCGCTTGTATCCGCCGCTGGTCTTGTGATGAGCTCGTGTAGCCTCATCGGCGGTTCCCTGACGGAAGCTGAGGAGCCAGCATTCACCGAGGCTGCCGCCGAGTCCACGACGAGTTCGGCGGCGGCTACTTCTTCGAAGGCCACGTCGGCGTCCAGCAGCGCCTCCTCCTCAAACGCCAACGCTGACTGTGATGAGAAGAAAGAACTCAAGGACACCGAACTCAGCAAGGTCCTAGAGAATGGAGAAGCCTACGTGAAGGGCTCTACCGAGAAATTTGAAGACGTCAGCGTCGGTGAGGATGAATACGATCCCTGCAAATTCCTCAGCTACGTGGTGCTAGAAGGCGAGTTTGATGGGGAGGATGTCAAAGTCCCCGTCTTCTTCTCCAAGGGCGAGCTCAAGGACGAGGATGCTCTCTACATCACGTCCTCTTCCTTAGAGGTAGAGGAGGACGGTGAGGGCTATACCTATGAGTCCAAGACCGAAGGCGACATTGTCGGTGTTGAGGGCAAAGTAAACAAGCGCCCAGGTGTCGAAGCCACGTCCATGGAAAACTCCTTTGATGGCGTGAACTCGGACATATTCTTCATTGACGTGGACTCGGAACCGACTGAGTCCGCAGATTTGGCCAAGGATGAAGAGGATCTCCGCGGTGAAGAGCTCTTCACTATCTCCGCCGATGGCTGGAACATGGTCTGCGGCATTATTGAGGAAAACAACGCCATTGACTGTGCGCATGGCGACGGCGGGACTTGGGCCATCAAGGGGGCCAAGACCCCAATGCCGGAGGGCATGGAATTCAACTTGGTGACCTTCCTGCCGCTAGAGGGCAGTACTGAGTTCACTCAGTATGACGACGAAATCCCCACTAACGGCACGAAGATTGAGGGCAACGGGCTCTACCGAATCGGCGTTGGTGACGTCGAGGGACAAATCGCTGTTGTTGATGACAGCATCATCATCAGTACCCCGGATAAGTCGCGCCTGATGTTCACCAATGACACCATTTACTTCGATAACGAGGACTCTGGCAGCAACGACTCGGCCACCGAAACCGCCTAGCCAATCACGTTCCGAACCCACTGCGGACCCTGCCAAGCCCCGCCAGTACAGCAAATCTTGATGACCATGTCACAAACTCACCGCTGCACCGCTATGGCGGGTAAAGTAGGTGCGTATTTGACTTCAATAAATAGGAAGTGACACCAACATGGCAGCGATCGTCATCGTCGGCGCCCAGTGGGGCGATGAAGGCAAGGGCAAGGCTACCGACATCCTCGGCGGCAAAGTCGATTACGTAGTGAAGCCCAACGGCGGTAACAATGCCGGCCACACCGTCGTGGTCGGCGGCGAGAAGTACGAGCTGAAGCTCCTTCCCGCCGGCATTCTTTCTGAAAACGCCACCCCGGTCCTAGGCAACGGCGTGGTGATTAACCTGGAGGCCCTCTTTGATGAGATCGATGGCCTCGAAGCTCGCGGCGCTAACGCTTCGCGCCTGAAGATTTCCGCCAACGCCCACCTCGTGGCGCCGTACCACCAGACCCTGGACCGCGTACAGGAGCGCTTCCTGGGCAAGCGCGCCATCGGCACCACCGGCCGTGGTATCGGCCCGGCTTATGCCGACAAGGTCGCGCGCATCGGCATCCGCGTGCAGGACATCTTCGATGAGTCCATCCTGCGCCAGAAGGTTGAGTCCGCCCTGGACATTAAGAACCAGATGCTGGTGAAGATGTACAACCGCAAGGCCATTGAGCCGGAGCAGGTTGTGGAGTACTTCCTGAGCTACCGTGAGCGCCTGCGCCCGATGGTTATTGAGGCCGAATTGGAGCTGAACCAGGCTCTGGATGAAGGCAAGCACGTCCTCATGGAGGGTGGTCAGGCCACCATGCTGGATGTTGACCACGGCACTTACCCGTTCGTGACCTCCTCGAACCCGACTGCCGGCGGTGCTGCTGTGGGCTCCGGCATTGGTCCGACTCGCATTACTACCTCCCTGGGCATCATCAAGGCCTACACCACCCGCGTCGGCGCTGGTCCTTTCCCTACGGAGCTCTTCGACAAGTGGGGCGAGTATCTGCAGACCACCGGCGGTGAAATCGGCGTCAACACCGGCCGCAAGCGCCGCTGCGGTTGGTATGACTCCGTCATCGCCCGCTATGCCACCCGCGTTAACGGCTTCACGGACTACTTCCTGACCAAACTGGACGTACTCACCGGTATTGGTGAGATCCCCATCTGCGTGGCCTATGACGTTGACGGCAAGCGCTACGACGAGATGCCGCTGACCCAGTCTGAGTTCCACCACGCCGAGCCCATCTTTGAGACCATGCCGGCCTGGGATGAGGACATCACTAACTGCCAGACTTTTGAGGACCTCCCTCAGAAGGCACAGGATTACGTCCTGCGCCTGGAGGAACTCTCCGGCTGCCGCATCTCCTACATTGGTGTTGGCCCCGGCCGCGACCAGACCATCGTGCGCCACGACGTCATGCAAGACCAGTAAAGGCGCCAACCAGTCTAAGGTAAACGAACCTTAGGAACCGCCTAACGGCGACGGCGGCGCGTAGTAACAGCGCAACAATCACCGCCCTGCTTCTTCCACAGCATTGTGCACACGATTATCGACACGCACGATGCGGGAAGGAGCGGGGCGGTTTGTGTTTCTATGGCGGTATTTGCGCGCCAAATACGCCCTGCTTGGCGACGCCTCGCGCATCCCCGCCTTCCACCGCCCTGTATAAAACGCCCCCGTTAGGAGTGCATTCCTGGGACAAAAGTTACTAAAGTGGCGACGTGACCTAATTAACAATCTGGACGCGTGTCGCAGTCGCATCGAAAAGGGCAGGTCAAACATGTGCTTTTTCTGGTCGGCGACAGAAAGCTCTGTTCATGAAATTTTCAGGCTGCCGTACGGTTTCTTTAATTCGTAAACGGGGCTAACATTAGATCCGAGTTTGTTCATAGACCTTTGGAACCTCTGACCTTCTTCCAAAGTGATAAGTGTGAGCTGCTCTCGGTTGCGTAAGCCGGTTAGTCCCTTACGCGGTCACGTATCCCTAGCGTGATCAATACTTTCAAGTCTTAAGGAAAGGACTTCTTGGTATGAACAAGAAGGAAATCAAGCGTACTGCTGTACGCCGTCGCGGCACTACCATTGCTGCCGCTGCGCTCTCTATTGCGATGGTGGGCCCCTTCGTCCACGCAGTAACTCCAGCATCCCCGTTCGCAGCGGTTGCCAATGCGCAGGAAGATCAGCCGGCTGCTGATGCTCCGGCTTCGGGTTCTGATAAGGCTGTTTACTCTCCGGGTAAGGCTGATCAGAAGGGCACGATCTCTGGTTCCGTGAAGGAAATCGTCGAAGCTGCGGTTGGCTTCGGCAATGTCCAGGATTCCGGTAAACCACTTGCTGGTGTCAAGGTCTACGCCCAGTGGTACGAGGGTGAAAACACCCAGCACTCATCCCCAGTGTATTACACCGAGAGTGATGAAAACGGTAACTTCACCCTCAACATGGCTCCGTACACCGATGCTCTCGGTAAGACCCGTCACTTTGATGCGGATGCATCTGCCGGCCTGACCACTGGTGATGACCGGGGCAAGCGCGATCAAAAGCGCGAGAAGATCCGCGTCTGGACGGAGCTTCCGGACAACTTGACGGATAAGTACCGTTTGGTCCACCAGCCAGCTGCTGGTATCTTCCCGGGCATCGGCGCAAACACGACGCCGACCACCCAGGGTGATGGCACATGGGGTGGCAACAAGATCAACGGCATGACCATCCAGTACGCCCAGAAGGACAAACTTCCGCAGCATCTCCCAGAGAATAAATGGGCAGAAAGCACCGGCGCCGGTGGTAACGGTGGTACCTACGCGGGTCGAGCTTTCTGGAACCTTGACGTGCTGCAGGGCGCTAAGAACCATAACACTGTGAGCGCCTTTGGCGGAAAGGACCTTCCTGCACCTGGCATGAAGGTTGTCGGTTCCTACCTCACCGATGACGCGGTGAACAAGATCGAGGCGTACGCGAAGAATAACTTCGCGGGCAAGACGCTGCGCGGCAAGGGCTGGACCCCTGCTGATGAGCAGGGGCTGCAGAAGTGGATCAATGAACAGATTGCTGCTGATCCAGAAGGCTGGATCGCAGAGACCATGACGACCACTACTGGCGCTGACGGCACGTTCGAGCTGCGGTGGAAGGGCCTCTATGGCTATGACCACAAGACGCGTGGATTGGTGCCTGAAGATAAGTTCGGCAAGCTTGCCGGCTCGCATGGTGAAGGCAAGTGGGCTTTACCTTGGAAAGACTCCAAGCACGTCAATATGCATTGGAGCTACGTCAGCATTCTTGGCAAGGACGGTAAGCCGCTGCCGAACAACATTGGTGTGCTGTACCCGTGGTCGCTTGGCCAGTGGGCTGGTCCGGGCTTCGGTAGTGATTTGAAGGCTGGTGCTAACGCGCAGCTCTTCGGTGGTGATGGTGCTTTCATTGGTAACACTACTAGTGGCTACACTGGCTGGAACATCGCGCTTGCTCCGCAGGCCCTGAAGTTCGACGTTGTTGATAAGAACACTACGGACAACTGGGCCAAGCTCGGTGACAAGGTCCAGACCTATACTGCTGGCCTTCCGATCTCGGATGACCTGAACTACTACATTGAGTGGTTTGACAAGGGCGGCAATTCTGTCAAGAAGTGTGATGCTGTCAAGGCTGACTCCGCAACCGAGATCCCGAGCTGTGAGTTCGAGGTTCCGGCGGATGCTCAGACGGGTGATACGTTTACGGCTCGTCTGAAGGTTGCTGACGGCGAGCCAGATCCGAAGAACGATCTGGTTCTCGCATTGGACGCTTTTGCAGTCTCCCGTGACTACCTCGAGTACAAGCCAGTTGATGCGAAGGCCGACGAAAAGGCTACCTCTGAACCGAAGTTCGACAACCCAGAAACCGAGCCTGAGGAAACCAAGCCTGAGAAGGCTAAGTTTGAGCTCGGCAAGCTGCCTGAGGGCGTCAAGGAGGATCAGGTCAAGGTTGACCCGGAGACCGGTGTGGTGACCTTCAAGCCGACCGCTGACCAAGCTGGCAAGGCCTTCAAGTTCCCAGTCATCATGCGTAACGAGGAACTGAAGGTTCCGGTTCTTGATGAGAACGGCGACCCTGTAAAGGACGACGAGGGCAACCCGAAGACCCAGGGCCGCATTGTTGCTCGCGCTGATGCTACCTTCGACGTTGAAGCTGCAAAGACCTCGGTTGATGATTCCGATGTGAAGACTGTTGA
>NZ_KV811641.1:0-201 GCF_001813175.1 Corynebacterium sp. HMSC069E04
GGCTTAAGGGACATTTTGTGTGGATTTGCGGCGTGTCGCACTAAGGGACATTTCGTGTGGATTTAGGAGCGTCCGGCCCAGCCTTTTCTTATGCCTAAGCTGGGGTTCCATTCGTTGTCGATGTGGGTGTCGAATGTGGCAGGTCGCCCGTCTGGGTGGCCGCGGCGTTTAAGTTCTTCTTTTGCCCAGGCTGCGCGTGCT